>JANPLJ010000033.1:0-6385 GCA_031426475.1 Pirellulaceae bacterium
TTCTGCGATTCTGACATCAACTTAGCGCTTTTTCAAAGCGAGGCTTTGTTTCTAAAAATCGAATTGGAGGTAGCTACGTTCGCCAGAACGTGGAAATCCGCTCGAAGTACCACGCTCTGGCGAGCGTAGCTACATGTTTAGAAACAAGCCTAGTATTTAGTGGGCATCGCGGCGTTGTAGATTGGCTCGAACTGCGGAACTCGAAGTCCCCTTTCTAAATGCTGATTTAACCAGTAACTTGCTGGTTCAAAATGGTTTAGAAAGTCCAAGCAAATCCCTAGATATTAACGATGATGAACGATGACCTCGTATAGCCTGACGCATCTCAAACAGTTGGAAGCGGAAAGCATCCATGTCATTCGCGAAGTAGCAGCCGAGTTTAAAAAGCCGGTGATGCTCTACTCGGTCGGGAAAGATTCCGCCGTCATGACGCATTTGGCGCTGAAAGCTTTCTATCCAGGGCGACCGCCATTTCCATTTCTGCATGTCGATACGACATGGAAATTTCGGGAGATGATTGCGTTTCGAGACAATTATGTCCGCAACGAACTCGGTATCGAATTGCTTGTAAACATCAACCACGAGGGCCTCAAGCTGGGGATCGACCCGGCTGAGAATAGCGAAAAACACACCGAGGTCATGAAGACGGAGTCACTCAAGGCAGCATTGACCCATTACGGCTTCGATGCTGCTTTCGGAGGCGCGAGACGCGATGAAGAGAAATCACGAGCCAAGGAACGCGTCTTTTCCTTCCGCGACAAGTTTCATCGTTGGGATCCAAAGAACCAACGACCAGAACTTTGGAGTCTTTACAATACTCGAGTTAACCAAGGCGAGAGTATTCGAGTCTTTCCGCTGTCCAACTGGACTGAACTGGATGTCTGGCAGTACATCTACCTCGAAAACATTCCCATTCCTCAGTTGTATTTCGCCAAGGTCCGACCGGTTGTCTTTCGCAACGGTACTTGGATCATGTTGGACGATGATCGACTAAAGTTATTGCCCGGTGAAAAAGTCGAACAAAAGATGGTTCGATTCCGAACACTGGGTTGTTATCCATTGACAGGAGGAGTCGAGTCGAATGCAACGACTCTTCCTGAGATTATTCAAGAAATGCTACTCACCACAACCTCTGAACGCCAAGGACGCATGATCGATAAAGATTCTGGTGGAGCGGGCATGGAAGAGAAAAAGAAGCAAGGCTACTTCTAATGTCACACAAAAGCGATTTAATCTCCGAAGATATTCTAGCTTACCTCAAGCAGCACGAACAAAAAGAGCTGCTTCGGTTCATTACGTGCGGTAGCGTCGACGATGGCAAGAGCACGCTCATCGGACGATTGTTATACGATTCGAAAATGCTTTACGAAGATCAGCTGGCCCAACTGGAATCGGAGAGCAAAGTCCATGGCACAACCGGCGGGAAATTCGACCCAGCGTTGGTGACCGATGGACTCAAGGCCGAGCGCGAGCAAGGGATCACGATCGACGTTGCGTACCGTTATTTCTCAACGGCCAAGCGCAAGTTTATCATCGCCGATACGCCAGGCCATGAACAATACACTCGAAATATGGCGACAGGAGCTTCGACGGCTGACTTAGCGATCATCTTGATCGACGCCCGCCAA
This sequence comes from Pirellulaceae bacterium, assembly GCA_031426475.1. Lineage (GTDB taxonomy): Bacteria > Planctomycetota > Planctomycetia > Pirellulales > Pirellulaceae > JAIYDQ01. The sequence continues at coordinate 1,629 of JANPLJ010000033.1, forward strand.
GGCGTCCTCACTCAAACCAAACGCCATAGCTTCATCGTTTCCCTACTGGGGATTCGGCACGTTGTCGTGACGGTGAATAAGATGGACTTGGTCGACTTTAGCCAAGCTCGATTCGATGAAATATGCGACTCCTATCGGGACTTCGCATCGCGGCTCGATTTGCCCGATGTGCACTTCATACCGATCTCCGCTCTCAATGGCGACAATGTCGTCGATCCTAGCCCGAGTATGCCATGGTATCGCGGAAGCACCTTGATGAATTTCTTGGAGTCGGTCTATATCGGCTCCGACAAGAACCTAGAAGATCTTCGATTCCCGGTTCAATTCGTCAGTCGACCGAACCTCGATTTCCGAGGCTTCTGCGGAACGATTGCTTCGGGAATCGTTCGTCGAGGCGACGAAATTATGGTTCTGCCTTCGAAACGAACTTCGCGCATCAAGCAGATCGTAACGTTTGACGGTGAACTCGATGAAGCGTTTTGTTCGCAAGCGGTGACTTTGGTTTTGGAAGACGAAGTCGATTGCAGTCGAGGCGACATGATTGTTCGACCGGGAAACATCCCCAAAGTGAATCATCAGTTTGACGCGACGCTGGTTTGGATGGCATCCGAAGCAATGATTCCTGGTAAGACCTACCTTTTCAAACATACATCGCTCACGACGATCGGCCAGATTGAATCGCTTCGCTATCGCGTCGATGTAAACAGCCTGCATCGCTCTCCAGCTCCAGACTTGAAGCTTAACGAGATCGGTCGTTGTTCCATCACCGTAAATCAGCCGTTCTTCTTCGATGCCTACCGTCGAAACAAAATTACTGGTTCGTTCATCGTCATCGATCGAATATCCAACATCACGGTCGCGGCTGGGATGATCACCGATCGTGATATCGCCAAGGGAACCAAGCTTGCATCGTGGGAACGCGTAGACGAAGCGACTTCGGAGAAAGAGTCGAACGTCAATCCAGTCAGCGAAAGTGAACGTCAAGCTCGCTTTGGCCAGCTACCGGCGACAGTCCTGTTGACAGGACTGACTGGTACCGGCAAAACGACGATCGCGAAAGCGGTCGAGCGACGGTTGTTCGATGAAGGCCGCGCCGTTGCCGTGATCGACGGTGAACAAGTTCGAAAAGGGATGAACGTCGATTTAGGGTATAGCGTCGAGGATCGCAGCGAGAATCTCCGTCGTTCTGCACATCTTGCTCGACTTTTGAACGATCAAGGTCTTATTTGTATCGCCGCGTTTGTGGCGCCTAGCCAAGCCGTGCGAGAACGCGTCGCGGATGTGGTCGGCCGCGATCGATTTGCGGTCGTGCATCTGACTGCGGGCTTGGATACTCGACAAAAACGCGATACGAAAGGCTTCTATCAAGCGGCCGCGGCGGGGCAGTTGCCGGAGTTTGCGAACGTCTTGTCGAACTACGAGCCGCCTGAAAAACCTGATCTTGCTCTCGATACGGGCAAACAAGCCATTCCGGAATGTGTCGACAAAATTCTGGACCTACTGCTGCAAAAAGGCTTTTTGAAGCGATAAACGTCTCCCAAAACCCGACTAAATGATGAATTCGCCCAATCTGTCTCCATCATTGGTTGCGAATCCCCCCTTGGGTTTGTTACGATACGCGGCTTGTGAATTGATTTCGATACCCTGAAACGTGATCGGCAAGCTGATTGTGGGCGTTTGCTCAACTCGGTTTGCCCGAACGGTTTTCTCAGGCCGACTCGATCCACCCTTTAAAGCATTTGAATCGATGTTTTTCTTACTGTTGACTTTGCTGTTCGGGACCATGTTTGCCAGTTGGCTGTTACGAAAACAGCCTGCAGGTGTTGTTGTCGGTCTCGACCCAGTAAAGGTCATCGTGCCGGGCCGCGGTTGCGGCCGAGGTCCGATGTTGACCGCAGATCGACGATCCAGTTTAGATTACCTCGTCATTCGAGGGCATTGCTTGGAGGTGGGTAGAATCGATCCAGAGAGGTCGTTTAGCTTTGTGCCGATTGCGTTGCGTTGCGTGAAGGAACTGCTTCGTGCCCATATACTCTTCCGGTTTTATTTGTCTCGACGACTCTTCTCTTGTCCAAGTTTTCCTGGACACGGGGTTGTTATTAGGCGTTTCTGACGCGTCGAGCAATTCGTCGACCATGATCGCTGCCGTGATCGCCCTGGTCGTGGGCGGATTGGCTGTGTACGCGTTGGACCGAGCGATGGGCCGTGACGCAAAGTCCCAGGCCAAGCGGTTGCTCGACCAAGCAAAATTGGATGCGGAAAATGCCGTCAAGCAAGCAGAGCTTGATAAAAAAGAAAAGTTGCTTCAGCTGCAATCAAAGTTTGATACCGATGTTCAAAAGCAGCGTGAAGAACTACGCAATCGAGAGCAAACGCTCGATCGACGAGAGGAGACCCTGCAACAAAACTCGGTTGAATTTCGCAAGCAAGAAAAGCTGGTCGAAAACAACCAACGAAAGTTAGCCGACCGTCTCGAAGAGACCAACCGAAAGAGCGATGAATTTTCTCGGCTGCTTCAACAACAAACTTCGGAACTTCAGCGAATTACGGGGCTATCAAAAGAAGAAGCTTCCAAACAACTGCTCCGCAATCTCGAGCATGAATTGCAAAGCGAGCTTGGGAGTGTCATTCTCAAGCACGAAAAGCGGATCGTCGAATCGGCTGATCAAAAAGCCAAGGACATCTTGCTTACCGCGATGCAACGCTATGCTTCAGCCCACACAGCCGAGACGACGACCAGCACCGTCGATATCCCCAATGATGACATGAAGGGGCGAATCATCGGTCGCGAAGGACGCAATATTCGAGCCTTTGAAAAAGCAACTGGTACTGACGTGATCATCGATGATACGCCAGGAGTCGTCATCGTCAGTGGATTTGATCCTGTTCGTCGCGAAGTCGCTCGACAGTCGTTAGCTAAATTGATCACCGATGGACGGATTCATCCAACTCGAATCGAAGAACTAGTTGCAGCCACAGAGAAAGAGATTGCCCAATTCATCATTCGAAAAGGCGATGAGGCCGCCAGCGAAGTCAACGTCGGTGGACTGCACGAACGTGTCACCGAAATGCTTGGGCGGTTGCACTTCCGAACAAGCTACTCACAGAACGTCTTGCGGCACAGCGTCGAAGTCGCGTTTCTTTCTGGACTGATGGCGGAGATGATCGGCCTCAACGCGAATTTGGCTCGACGGTGCGGCCTGCTGCACGACATTGGTAAAGCGGCAGATCACGAACTGGAAGGTGGTCACCCCAAGATCGGAGCCGATATCTTGAAGCGAAGCGGCGAAAACGAGTCAGTCGTTCACGCTGCGTTGGGCCACCACGACCAACTGACAACGGAGTTTCCCTATACGCTGTTGGTGGCGACAGCCGATGCGTGCAGCGCTTCTCGACCGGGCGCCCGACGCGAATCGCTGGAGCGATATATTAAGCGGATGGAAGAACTGGAAACGATCGCTCGCGGTTTTACTGGCGTCGAGCAAGCTTTTGCGATCCAAGCGGGTCGCGAGTTGCGAGTAATCGCCAGCGCCAAAGATACAGATGACGCCTCGGCAGCAAAAATCTGCCGCGATATCGCTCAGGCTTTCGAGCAGCAGCTGACCTATCCTGGTGAAATTAAAGTCACTGTTGTTCGCGAATCTCGTTTCACTGAGCTTGCCCGATAATATATGACGCGCTCGATACCATTGCTGCCCGATCATCCCCCAGCAGGTTCGATTCGAATCGTTTTGGTCGGCGACACCGTCGGAAAGCCGGGGATGAACGTGGCATGTCGTGGTACGCCTTGGCTTAAACAAAGGCTGAAAGCGAATCTCGTGATCGTGAACGCCGAGAATGCAGCCGATGGGGCAGGGTTGCGCCAGCGGGAGTATCGAAGGCTGATCGAAGCGGGTGTCGATGCGATAACGCTTGGCGATCATATCTATAAAAAACGCGAGATCATCGAGGTTCTCAACACCGAGAGCAACATTGTTCGACCTGCGAATTTCCCAGCGAACGCGCCTGGCAAGCGATGGTGCGTTGTCCAGACGGCGGAAGGAATCCAGGTCGCCGTGATCAGTGTTCTTGGACGCGTCTTTATGCGTCCTGTCGATTGCCCTTTTGCTGCGTTGCAGAGTGTGCTGGAAGAAATCCCAAGTGAAGTCGTTTTAAGGATGGTCGATATTCACGCCGAAGCAACCAGCGATAAGCAGTCGATCGGTCGATACTTTGACGGCCGCGTCACCGCTTTTCTAGGAACGCACACGCACGTACCAACGGCCGACGAGCAGATATTCCCAGGTGGCAGTGGCTTTCAGTGCGACGTAGGAATGACCGGCGCCTTCGAAAGCATTCTCGGTCGCGAGATAGCGCCTGTCACTACAACGAATTTGACATTCGAACCGACGGCTTTCGATGTTGCAAAAAACGATGTCAGGCTCTCCGCCACCTGGATTGACGCGGATTCATCCAGTGGGAAATGTGTTGCTATCGGACGCATTCAATGGACGCTTGATCTGATCCACACGTGGGAACAGGAACAAGCTGAGCTACATAAACGGCTTTAGATTGTGGCCCGTATGAATGAAACACGTAACTGCCACCATCGGGAGGGCGGCGCTCCGGAGGAGCCACGTTCGGGTTTCATGCGATTTGCGACGTTCGACTCGGCAGGAGCCTCGTCCCACTGCTCTAAACATCTTTTCTATTCCTTTGCAAGTGAAACGGGAGTGCGACGCTCCTGCGGAGCAACGTTGGAATCGCGTACCCCATCC
>JANPLJ010000034.1:0-2572 GCA_031426475.1 Pirellulaceae bacterium
ATCGAGCAAGAACTGTCGAGCTTCGAGAAATCGCTTTGCATCACTATATAGCGCGACGATATTGAGCCAACTTTGAGGATCGGTTGGACTAGCATTGTTGATGAGAATCTCACGCAAACGATCAGGCGGAATTGCGTTCAACGCGAGCCGCATATCCCAGAGATAGGTCTTCTCGGCATTCAAAGACTCCACCCGCACAAACGCTGCGGAAAGTTCCGTGATGCCTTGCAAGACCTCCACCGGGCCTTTGGGAGTTGCAAGCGTGTAGACGCGGCGTCCAAAGGCGTCGAAAGGAGTCACAGAGAGAGCCTTTTGGACACCAGCGACGCGAGGATGGCTTCCCGACGCTCGCAACGAAGAAATAGCGTTGCCCGTTTCGATTCGTTGCAGAGGTACCCCTCGGTCATTCATCGGACCTTGAAGCAGGTTTTGATTCATGAAAGTCCGCCGAAGATCATCATCGATCACAAGGATCGGTTTTGCCGTTTGCGTTTCGGTTTGGATCGAAGAAAACGCATTTTCATCCACCTGTGATATTGGAGCGGCAGTGCCCGGTCCGATGATCATACCGTTCTTTAACGCGGCCGTCCGTTCTTGAGCAACGATAGGCGATACGCTCGAAAGAAAAAATTCGAAGGCGATGCAAACAGAACAGGCAATCGATGTCAGGAAGCGTCGCATGTGGGCCTCAAGAAAGTTTATCCATGCAACCGACCTTCGGTTGAAACGGCGGTTTACGAGCGATAAACATCGTCCTGTTCCCAGGAACCTACCTGCCGCCAAAGTATTTTTTAAGCGCGTTGGAAGCGGCATCCGTGGAATTTTTGGTCGACGGTCCACTTTGATTAGTCTTTGGAAGCTTGATCGGACCTTTCTTTTCTGGCCTCTGAAAACTCGAACTACTTGTCGCTGGGCTGTCGGCAGTACTGTCTTCCGAGGACGCTTGAAGCCGAGCCGTGTCGTCAGCCGACATCATCTGCGTTTCGGGCTCGAAGGTCGGCGGGAGAAGCGAACGGTCAAAAGTATCCGCATCGCTCAACCAAGAATCAATGTCGAGCTTGTCGTTTCGGTTTTCGTTCGATCCAGGAATAGAAGCCTCTGCCACGCGTGTTATCGCTTCTTTGACCGAGTGCACTTCTGGCTTCTTGGCCCCTCCAAGGCCAACTTCAATCACGATCTCGAAGTCAAGTTGTCCAATTCGAATCCGGTCACCCGAGCGAAGGACTCTGGCTTTCTCTGATTCCAGCCGAACATCGTTGACGAACGTACCGTTACGGCTGTTCAAGTCGGCGAGCAAAACGCGCCCGTCCTTCTGTACAAAAGCACAATGCTTACGACTGACGGATTCGCTTTTGGGGCGTATCTGACACGCTTCACCGCGACCAACGAAACATCGTTCTTCCTTCAGAACGATCTCTTTGCCGGCATGGGTTCCGGATAGAACTTTAAGTCTTACCTGCATCGCCGAATTTCCTAACGAAGACGAGTGGCCGGTTGCCCAGACCGACTTATTTACCAATTGTATCAGCCATATCAAGGCCGTCGAACGATAATTTCCAAGATTTAACGTTTGTTCGGCTTGGCGAGAGCTTCGTCAAACCGAAATCGTCGATTTTGCGACAAGTCGAATATTCCAGCCTGGTTCAGGTTGATCTACGAAACTTGGCGGTTCTTGAAGCGAGTCCATTCGAGAGTGGAAAAACGTTCAGCGTCGATCGTTTTCGCCCTTTCGCAAACGACTTGGTCAGGGCCCCGATCATGCCAAACGCAACCCAGAACATGTTCGAGACCGTTTTGTATAGTTTTTCCTAGTTTGATTGCTGTTAGCTGTTGGTTTACAGCTTTCACCATTTTTTCAGGAATTTGTGAAAGGATCCCGGGCAACTGTGGGGTCCAGATCGAGGTTTCGACCAAAAGGCTTCCGTGCTGCAAAAGTCCCGCCGAACTTCGTCGTTGGGCACTGCCGACAACCTTTCGTTCATCTACTACGATGTCGACCTCCGAACGTCGCTCGAAGCACCAAAACGAACCTTCTTTTAGATACGGCTGCGCCGATTCTCGGTTCGCATCTTCCCACAAGTTTGTTTGCAACCCCAACTCTTGCAACCAAACCACGATCGCACGATGGACCGCGCGATAGAGCTCTTCGTTATGGCCTTTGCGCTGCATGTTGCCGGGCACTGCAAGCGAATACGTTAGCTCTCGATCATGGAGGATAGCTCCGCCGCCGGTCACCCTCCGAACGCAGTCCAACGAACTGAGTTTCGGATCATTCAAGCGATCATCGTGCGATTGAAAGTACCCGAGTGAAATCGTCGGTTTTGACCATTCGTAGATGCGAAGCACGACCTGTTGTGTCGCCGAAGCGTATTCCAACATGGCCTGATCCATCGCCATGTTCCAGCTTCCTAGTTGCGGTCCGTCAATCCATACTTCCGCTTTCACGACGAGCCGCATTGCTTTTGATAAGCGGAATAGTCCATCAATGAGTTGACTTCACTTGGATCGCTCAGTTTTACCTTCATGATCCATACGGATCGATGCCAAGTGTTTCCAGTTCGTTTACGAGCGC
>JANPLJ010000035.1:0-3903 GCA_031426475.1 Pirellulaceae bacterium
AGTATTTCGGTCAACGTCAGCGAATTCATCGTGGGCGGCATAACCATCGAGAAGAACTTTGACTTGCCACACGCGGTAAAAGCGATTTCGCCTGCGGTTGCAAGGCGAACATAGTCAGTGGCGTCTTGAAAGTGAATCGCGTTCTGAGCGCACCAACGATAGCATGATTCCATCGCCTTACGCATTGCGTTGGAAGTGCTGTTGATGATCAACGGCGTTCGAGCTTCATCGATCAAAACACTGTCAGCTTCATCAACAATTATCGCGAATGGACTTCTTTGGACGGACGCTTGCCGGTTCAGGCATGTCGCCATGGAGCCTACGGAACGATTCTGTAAGGCATCCCGCAGAAAATCAAAACCGAACTCGCGCATGGTTCCGTACGTTACATCGCAAGCGTAGGCCCGTCTCCGTTCAGCTGGTGATTGTCCATCCTGAATGCAACCTACCGTTACTCCAAGGCGATCGAATACTGGAGCCAGCCAGCTTGCGTCACGCTGAGCTAGATAGTCGTTGGCGGTGCTCAACAAGACGCCCCGTTTTTGGCGTGCCCAATAGACGAGCGGAAGGACGGCCGCCAAGGTCTTCCCTTCGCCTGTCGCTAGCTCGGCGATACAGGGTGTGACGAGAGCCGTTCCAGTGTGTAATTGATTGGCGCGCCAGTCGAACGCCAACTCCTCTTTGGCCGCACGCTGAACTTCGGCTTGGAGATCTAAAGACGTTTCGATGGTCACCGTTCGGATTTTCCAAGGTTCGAATGCGGGAACGGCCATGAAACCACGGCATTAATCCAAGGTATGAACCCTGCCGGCATCGCCAAGTCCGTCACAATCAGTCGTAGCCTGACTCTTGCATGGCACGGGACTACGATTTTGACAGTCGAGTCGATCGCATTCTACCATGCACCAGGGTTGCTCAATCATTTGATACGGGAGAATTGCCGTATGAGCGAGAAACTTAAAGGCTGAGACCGCTGTTTGAGTGCAACCGATACTATGGCCGCAACGTTCCAGATTGTAATCTTCAAAGTAAAGTGGGTTATGCAAGGCAGCGATTGGATATCGGTTTGGCGCCTGGTCCGATCGGCCTAACGGCATCAACTGAATGGGAGGCTCCGTGAAAATTGCTGATGCATGATTCGTCGGAGTTTTGGCGTCCGAACTCGAACTGGCGAAGGCGATCTCGCCTAGCGGTTTCTGCAAGCGTCGCAACTGGGCCCCTACGCCTGCAACCGTGTGAGCAGTTACCGAAGGTTGAAGTTTTGCCTCATCGGAAGTGATCGCCCGGTCACTTGGGCTGCTCTCGGACGTTGCAGCAACCAGGGCAACGTTGGAATCTGGATCCCATGGAAAAACGTACTGCCAGGCCGTCCGGGCGCCGGTTGAGTCGTCCGACATCCCGGGTTCGCTCGCGCTAACCTGGCAAACGCCGATGCTCAACAGCGATGTCTGCAAAATCCTTATAACCGATACAGCGTGACAAATCGACCGTTTTTTGCGAATCATAACTGAAGCCCTTAAGCTTTTTTGAACTTTTTCGTTCGAACTGGCAAACTGAAAGAGCTCGCAAAAATTGCAGATTTTGCGGGCTTTTCGAGCTGTACCATCTGTCATCGACGCATTCCAGTAACCTCGCACACTTCTACCGGGAGTATCGTCAAGCCTACCCCAAGTCGGAAAACTGGCATTTCAACAGCAATCGTTAAAATACGTAATTCTTACCACAACGCAGAATTCTCAAACAAACATGACTACCATAGAAATCGGTTCCGTTTCTTGCAAAATTGCCTCTGTCGAATTATGGACTTGCCAACTTTCTGGAAAGCTATTTGCTGTCGCCTGATAGCCAAACTGGGATCGTTTCTGCGATGGCGACAGACTCGTCCTTCGCCGATCTTCGATGAACGTCGGATCATCCTTCAGGCTGGGCGTCTCGAAAGACGAATCGTCTTGAACGCGACTTCTGTTGTACAGCCGACGGACTCCCTCACAACAACAATCCCCGCCTCGCCTCTGTTCTCTCCGTCCGATGTCACGCTCCCCGCCGACGCTGCTTCGATTCCTAGCGCCAGCCCGACGACCTCGATTAGAATTGACAACGGAAATTTGCTAATTGATGATTTCGACGGAAGCGACACGGATGATTCCCTAACCATCATCCGCGACGGAACTAACCTGCTCATTTCTGATCCCATCAATTCCCTCGCAGCAGGATTCGGTACGACGAAATCTGGCAACGATGTCTTGGTGCCCCTTGCAAGCATCACTGGGAATATTATCGTGAATTCGTACGACGGCGACGATCGGCTTACCATCGATTTTAGCGAAGGGATCATCGCGTCCAAGATCGAATTCAACGGCGGAGATGGTGGCACCGACTTACTGCAATTGACGGGCGGCAACTTTGACTCCGCGGCCTATTCCTTGTTCAATTCGCGTGACGGGTTTATCCAGTTCAGTGGCAACGCTGGATCCATTGCCTTTACCGGGCTTGATGGCTATTTCGCTGGCCAGAATGGGATCATCGACAATGTCGCAGTGGGAAATCGCACTTTCACGTTCAGCGACAGCGAAGAGATCATTACGCTTAACGGAAGCGCGACCCAAGGCAGCATGACGATTCGCTCCAACGATGGCCCGCACATTAGCTTTGCCAATCCGACAACGTCACTCAACATCAATGCCGGAAACGGAACGGATATCATTAGAATCAATTCCGTCGATCGCGATTTTCGAGGTGCGCTGGCCATTGCTGGCGACGGCGGGTACGACACTGTCAGCATCAATACGGACTTAACCCTCGGTAGTGGTGTTGTTATCGGCAACCTGTCCGTTAACGCAGAAATCATCAATATAGCCCAGGGAATCAATATCAACACGACAGGTGGTGATACCGACGGAAACGTCACCCTGGATGGAGCGTCTACAATCACCCTGAACAGTGCCTCCACAATAGCCGCAGGCAATGGTGATATCGCGTTGATTGCCAGCGGCGACATCATCGTCAACCGAATTCTGAGCGCGCGGTCAATGTTTGTCGAATCCATGGGTGGCAACATATCGATCAATGATTCGATCGAACTCGGGAATGGCAATCTACTGCTCAAGGCTGCCGGCAACGTCAACCAAGCCAGTGGTAAGCAAATCATCGCTGGAGGACTCGCTTTGATGGTCTCCGGAACGACGGTTTTGACGGAAGCCAATGATGTCGATACGTTGGCGATCGATAATCGTGGTCCTATATTGTTCACCAATAGTGGCTCTCTGACGATCGGCAGTTTAACCATACATGGGATGACCATCAGCGGCCTGACCGTTACTGGACTTCCCAACAGCGACAGTGACGCCAAACTGACAACCGGCGGGGATTTGACGATCAACGAATCAGTCAGGCTAGGAACGCGTAGTCTGTTGCTCAACGTTAGTGGCGACGTTAGTCAAGCCAGCGGAAAGCTAATCACTGGTGCCGGATTAGCGTTGATGGTCTCGGGAACAACGGTCCTTACTGAAGCCAACGATGTCGATACTTTGGCAATCAACAATGGCGGTCCAGTTCAATTTACCGACAGCGATGCTCTGGCGATTGGAAGCTTGACCGTTCATGGAATGACTGTCACCGGCCTATTGACCAGCGATGATGATGTAAAACTGACAACCGGCGGCAATTTGGCGATCAACGAATCGATCGGGCTCGGAGCAGGCAATCTGTTGCTCAACGTTAGTGGCGACGTCAGTCAAGCCAGCGGAAAGCTAATCACTGGTGCCGGATTAGCGTTGATGGTCTCGGGAACAACGGTTCTCACTGAAGCCAATGATGTCGATACTTTGGCAATCAACAATGGCGGTCCAGTTCAGTTCACCGACAGTGATGCTCTGGCGATTGGAAGCTTGACCGTTCATGGAA
>JANPLJ010000036.1:0-1871 GCA_031426475.1 Pirellulaceae bacterium
ACCAACCCGAATTCGCGGCCGGGAATGACCGATTCGGTCCCTTCTTCCATCCCTTGTGGGGCAACACAGACCGCTTGCAGCGGACGCGGCATACCGGGGATCGCTGGCCCGGCTGACTCGAAGCCGACATAGTAGCTGCACGCCGCGCCGCCTCGAATGCGAACGCCGCCGTTGATCTTCGACCAACCGTAGTAGGCAGCTCCGCTAGCGACAGCCAGTTCCAAATCATCCAATCCGCCGAGCATCGAGGGTTTTGAATCGGCTGGCGACCAACCTCCTAGGACTTCGATCAGTCGTTCGCGAAGCAATCGTGACTTGAACACGCCACCGTTGAGCAGCAAACGGGTTGGGAAGCTCGATGGAGAATCATTTTCATTGTTCGCTTGCGAGTGGTCCTGCAAGAACGTTGCGACATGACGTGTCACACCGGTATCGCTTTCGTATGGCAGTCCTAACTCCTGGAAGCCGACGTTCGACGTGCGATCTGGGCGTTCGTCGCTTGCGCATCGAGGAAAGAAGCCATCGACCAGAATCGCTTCGACTTCGGTTCGGTGAAGCTCGATAGAAACAGTTCCGCCGATCAATCGACTGCCGCGTCCCAAAACCGATACGGTATGCGTTTCTTGGCCGTCGCCTGACAACAACGCTTCCTTGGCAGCGCGACATGAATGCCACAGCCCAATCGACTGCCAGGGATTCAGTTTGACGCCTTGCTGAGCAAACCGTTGAGCTGCATGATGCGCTAGCGTCAAATCCATGTTGTCGCCGCCGACCAAGAGATGATCGCCAACGGCGATACGCCTCAAGTTCAGATCGCCGGATTCGTCGTCGACGACAAGAAGCGTTAAATCAGTTGTCCCACCACCGCAATCGCATACCAGTATTCTCTCGCCTGGTTTCAATGATTTACGCCAATCGTCGCCTGTGGAGCAAATCCAATGGTACAGCGCCGCTTGAGGTTCTTCGAGCAACACAACATCTTCGGGTAACCCCGCGCGTTTCGCCGCTTCCAAGGTCAATTCGCGAGCGACGATATCGAACGATGCTGGCACCGTCAGAGTTACCCTTTGCTGTTCGATCGGCGCATCGGGGAATGCGGCATGCCATGCGTTCGCAAGGTGTTTCAGATACGCCGTCGATGCATCGACGGGGGAAATCGGCTTCACTTCTGAGGGAGCTTGCCACGGGAGGATGGGCCCACGACGATCGACGCTTCGATGACAAAGCCAGCTTTTAGCGGCAACGACTGTTCGCTCGGGCTGTTCGGCGGATATTCGCCGGGCATACGTTCCCACGACGGATTCGCCGAAAGTCGTCAAAGCGCCTTCTGTTGCCTCAGCATCCGTCGGCAAATACAGAAACGATGGCAGACCTGGCAGTGACTCAGTTTGGTAGGGGGCTGTGATTTGTGGGATCGCCAAAACACGAACGCTTGCGTCAGTGGATCCGATCGGTACATAGGCGAGAACGGAGTTGGTTGTACCAAGATCGATACCGATGGAAAAACGGGCTGTCATAGACGGTCGAACAAACGTGAGATGGTAAGAAAACTTCGAAGAGAAGTTATACATCGAGGTTTGTCTTTGTGTCCTCCGTGGTCCCGACAAAAACAAGTGATTTATGACAGAAAATGAGGAACAGGAAAAATGATGACACAAGTGACATTGGCTCCTAGTGCTTCATCGAACTTGGCGTTTAGGGTTGGTAGCCGAATTCGTCAGAATTCGGACGTAGCTCGAAAGGCGATGTTTTTCTGCGCTTCCTCCGAAGTCTTACGACGACGGCTACGAATCGATGACGTCTTGATGACTTTCGCAAATCAATGTTTGCTAGCGTTGGTTACTTAGTGTTTTTTCGGATTTTGTAGATTT
>JANPLJ010000037.1:0-1844 GCA_031426475.1 Pirellulaceae bacterium
GCAAGCAACCGGCCATAAACCGAATCTTGGCAACAACTTAGAAGTTTTTATCAGCATAGGCTCTGCCTCCCGGGAGACAGCGGATCGAGCGACGCGGCAGCAGGCAGAGCCTGCAATTCCTTGCGTTCCCAGGCTGGAGCCTGGGAACGCGCGTCCGATCGGCGAGAAGTCTCGAAAGATTCGCTAATTCCCTGTAAGTAACAACTAGAATGGGACACCAATGACATTGTCGAGTGCGTCTACCAACGTAAAGGCTCGGATTCTCCGACGTACCTACATTGCGTCCCAGTACAAACCCAAGGATTGCACAATGATTCATTTTAAGAAAATCGTTTTGAAATTCGGTCTTTTGTTTTTGATATCGTCCGTTTCTGCCACGATGCCTCCTGCAGTCTTTGCGCAACCAACTCGCCCCAACATTATTCATATTCTGGCCGACGACCTTGGCTGGGGAAGTGTGGGGTTCAACAATCCATCTACCTATATCCAGACGCCAAACATCGACGCATTAGCGAACGGTGGCATGAAGTTGATGCGGTCGTATTCATCGACCGTTTGCTCGCCCACGCGTGCTAGCCTCATGACGGGGTTCCACAATGGTCGTGCGCTCAACGACCGGAACGCCAACATCAATGCAGGGCTACGCCCCCAGGATGTCACGGTTGGAAACGTTTTATCAGATGTCGGATATAAAACGGCCGTTATTGGAAAGTGGGGTTGGGGAGCCGACAGCGCCACGTCCCCAGTCATCAACAATTCCGGAACGCTGCCCACCAACCAAGGCTTTGGTGAATTCTATGGCTACTTGAATCACACCAGTGCTCACAGCTACTACTATCCACAAATGTGGCAATCAACCGGGTTGAGTAGCTCGACCGTGACGACACCCAATAGTGGCGGCCCAGGTGGCTCGGCAGAATACTCTCACGATTTGTTCACTCGCCGGTCGGAAACATATATTCGGGATAACGCAACCTCAAGTCAACCGTTCTACATGCAGGTCAGCTACACGATTCCCCATTTCAATCTCTCTGATGTCGATACGGTTCCTGGGTTGGTCAATCTCGCCAATCAAACCATCTATCCCGGAGGTCAAGCTCAGTATGCTTCGAATGCGGGGCTGACCACGTCTGAGAAGCGACATGCAGCGATGATTTCAAGAATGGATGCATCGATCGGCTCCTTGGTTCAACGCTTGCAAGATCCGAACGGTGACGGCAACTTTGCCGATTCCGTTTTGGCCAACACACTCATCGTGTTTTCGTCTGACAACGGCGCATCGCCCGAGGGAATCGGTGCAACGGCGGCTACCAGCACGGCGGTTTCCGGCGGATTGCGTGGAGGAAAACGTGACCTGTACGAAGGCGGCATCCGTATGCCTACTTTCGCATTTTGCACAGCTTGAAGCCTATGCGAATTCTCAGGGGACTGGTCAAGTAAACGGCTATGGCGTGGCCTTTCGAGATTGGAAAGGAGTCAACGGCGAGGATGTGTCGAAATCTTCCAACTATGAAGTCACGAAAGATCTCGCAGCCAGCGTAGGTCCTATCACGCAGACTTGGTCGACGTTGATTGAAAACCGATCGAGTTCCCCAAAGACAGCAACCATGTCGAAAAGCATGACGGTTCTTGGATTGGAGGTAAGCGGTGAGACTCATCAACAGGAAGTGGACGTTCGGCCTGGAAAAGCTTTGAACGGTCGCAACGAGATTCGAATCGGCGATCATGGAAAGATTCAGTTGACCAACAGCCAGCTCAAATCGGACCGATGGCTTGATGTTCAAGCCGGTGGAGTACTAACAGGCCAGGGCAACATCAAAGCCGATGTATACAATAGCGGGACC
>JANPLJ010000038.1:0-1109 GCA_031426475.1 Pirellulaceae bacterium
CGATAATCTTTCCAGGTTCGGCCTGCGTAGCTGGAGTCATACTCTTTCCACCATTCATCTGGGTCGGTGAGAGGTTGAGAAGCACTATTCATTCTGATCTTTCTGATCTTTCGTATTTTGAATTCCCCATTCGGAAGCCACCCAAAACTTTCCCCATACCCCAGCACGATCACGATCTTCCGTCGAATTCTCTGCTGGTGTGATCAGCAAGACGAACACAAACTTCGCCCAATCGAAATTGGTTTTTTGACTTTGATCGGCAACCCAGGGACTCAGTAAATATTCGCCTGGATAAAGTGCTAGATTCGGCACGTTGATCTGCAACCCCACCAGTCCTTCCGCTTTCTTCAATTCGAAGCTACTGTGAATGGACCGCAGATCCAATAGGGGCTCTCCGGCCGCGCTATGAACCTGCAACCCGAAACTTGGACAAGCAAGTGCTTCTAAAAAATTGACCTTCATCGAGACTCGCAGCGTGTCTCCCATTCGAATACAGCCGGGTTCATCGGGATTTGGTGAATGCATAGTTAAATGCACGATTCGGGCTTGGCCAGTCGCATTTCGATCGCGGTCGGCCCAATCAGTCAGATCGCCGCCTTGAGATATTTCCGGTTTCTCAAAATAGGCACCGACGACCGACGATGTTGGACCATCGGCTTCTAGTTGACCGGACTTCATCAGGATCGCTCGACTGCACAACTGTTTTACGGCAGACATGTTGTGACTTACAAACAGGACGGTTCGTCCATGCTTCGCAACATCGCCCATCTTGCCAAGACACTTCTGTTGAAACTGCGAATCGCCAACGGCGAGCACTTCATCGACGATCAGGATCTCGGGCTCAAGATGCGCGGCAACGGCAAAGGCAAGTCGAACGTACATGCCGCTGCTGTAACGCTTCACCGGAGTATCAAGAAATCGTTCGACTTCAGAAAAAGCAACGATCTCGTCGAACTTCTTTCGGATCACTAACCGCGTCATTCCTAGAATGGCACCGTTTAGAAAGATGTTCTCACGTCCAGTCAATTCGGGATGAAAGCCTGTGCCAACTTCCAACAGACTTGCTACGCGTCCGCGAAGCCGAATTCGACCCGAGGTGGGCTCGGTAA
>JANPLJ010000039.1:0-6192 GCA_031426475.1 Pirellulaceae bacterium
CACCATACTCTTTCGTAAAGTCATTGACGGTGCCAAATCGTTCAAGCTGCGCAAGAATCGAACTCTGGTCGTCGATCATTTGCAGCCGGCATGCTTGTAGCATAGAGCTGGCAACTTGATCTGGTCTAAGCTGGGTCAATGGAAACACCGCCCAATGCGATTCATGGTCCGCAGTCAGCGGTTCGTCCACCAATCGCGAATCACGCTGAAAGGCTTGCGTAGCCACAATCGTACGAATCAATGTCTTGAGTTGGTAGTTATTCTTCGTAAATGAAACTGCAAGCGTCTCCAAGCCAGGCGGAAAGGGACCATGGATCGGAATGTTGTCGACCGGATCTGCCAGCGGCAGCCCAAATAAAATGGCCCAAACGCGGTTGACCGTGGCTCGCGCGAAAGACTTGTTTTCCGGATGCGTAATCCAAGCAGCTAACTGCTCGCGCGGCGAACTGTCCGTTTCGGCGAGCGACTCAAGAAAAGGGACTTTCGGTTGGAGGATCGTCTCGTCGCTGTCGCCGAGCAATTGTGCTCGATAAGGTGACTTGTCATCTCGCAATCCTGCCAGCGCGTTCTTTCCCGAAACGCGACAACCGCCAAAATAGGCAGCAAGCGATTGGAAATCGATCTGCGTGCCCCCTCGAGGCGTTGCGTTGCTTCCAAGATTAACGTTTCCCAGCATGTCATCGTGACATTGCAAACAATCAAGTCGCATCCCGAGAAAAGCTCGCGAAGTTCGCCCCGCAAGTACGATCGGATCGACTCGCCCTCCGTTGTCGTTTTCGATCGACGACGTCAAGAAATTGACTTCCGGCCGATCGGTCCAAAGCCCCGTTGCGGTAAACATTTTTCGTACGATTTGGTCGTAGGGGATCCCACGATGGAATTCATCGGCAAGCCATAACTGAAACTTACGACGACGAAATAATAGGAATGGACCTTCGTTGGTCCCGACGTAGGCTCTCGAAAATCGCTCTGCAAAGCAATGTGACCATCGAGTATCCTCGAGCAGATAGTCGGTCCACCATTCGATTCGTCGCTCAGGAGCAACCTGTTCAATTGCCCGCAGCTCCTCCAGCGATGGCGAGTTTCCAACGAGAGCGAGCGACAAGCGGCGACAAATGATACGCCAATCAGCCGTCTCGGCGACTGCCAGACCTTCCTTTTCAATGGGTGAGCTTATTTCCTGATCGATGGAACTCGACGCAAGCTTCACGACGTTCTGCCATGCGTGCGACTTAGCATTGGAGTCGCGAGGTCTCAAACGTGGCTCAGGAGCCATCGCCCCCAAGAAAAAGAGGCCCGATACAATCACGCACGCCGCTATTAGCAAGCGTTTCGGCCAGCGACTTTGTAGAAGTTTCTGTATCACACTCTGGAACCCTTGCTCGTGCTTCTCACCATATTGTATCGTATTCGTTGGACCGAACCGATTCTTGGATTTTCAGAATTTTCGCAATTTCGGCTTCTGTTGCTGCGTCACAGCTAATTTTTAAGGTGCGACGGACTTCCAGCTTTACGTTTTGGGTTTCCATTCGTAGCCGATGTCGTAATACTTCGTAGGAAGCGCAGTAAACATCGTCTTTCGAGCTGCGTCCGAATTCTGACGAATTCGGCTACCCACCCTAAAATCTAAGTTGGATGAAGCATAAGTTGCGTCCTCAAGACTAAAACCAGCGGTAGCACGTAGTGGATCTTGCTAAAGATCCAGATCCGCAGGATCTTTAGCAAGATCCACTGCTTCCTGCCCGCAAGCTGCCAGGCGAGCGATACAAATTGACTGGCGGAGTGTAAAATGGCTGGAAGCCTATGCCATGATCTGCCCGCAGTTGCGTTTGTGAAAAACCTATGAACTTTACGACCCCCGGTCAAAAGAAGCCTGCCAATGCTGCACTGCTCGTACTCGCAAGTTATCTCATCTTCGTAATGGGGCCAATGCTGCTTCGAGCGGACGAACAAGCAACTTCGTCTGGTGACGCATTGATTGTGGTTGGGGCGGGAGGAACCGATGAATACTTGGAAGGTTTTCAGCGTTCAGCAGAGCGTTGGCGATTAGCATTTCCTAAAACGGCTAAAACCACTTTGATCGGAACGCAACCTCAATCGGATGCCGCCTCCACGGATGATTCCGTCACGGATCGACAGCGGATCTTGGATTGGATCGCGAACGAACCAGAGTCTCCAGCCACTGAACGTTGGCTCATCTTGATTGGGCATGGAACGTATCAGCTCAGTATTGCAAAATTCAATTTGGAGGGTCCGGATATTGCATCGGATGAACTTGCCAAGGCGATCGCTTCGAGTCCATCGCGTTGGCGAATCTTCGTATGCTCGTCGTGCAGCGGGCCATTTATCAATGCGCTTTCGGCTCCAACTCGAATCATTGTGACGGCCACGAAAAGCGGTTCGGAGCAGAACTATTCGCGGTTTAGCGATTATCTTTCTCAATCGATCAGTACTTCGACGTCAGACTTGGATCACGACGGAAGTGTTTCCGTCCTGGAAGCATTTCTGGTGGCCTCTAAAAACCTCGCGAACTGGTATGCTGAAGAAGGTCGGCTCGCTTCTGAGCAGGCTCTGCTAGACGACAACGGCGATAAACGCGGAACGCCAGCAAATTTCTTTCGCGGAGTTCGAGCCGCCAAGGCTCCGTCCGATGGACTGAAAGTAGATGGAAGGCTTGCAAATCGTGTTTTTGTCGATAGCCCGTTGCAAGAAACCAGTTTGTCGCCCCAGCAGCAAGCGAGAGTTGCAGATGTGGAAACACAAATCGACGAACTTCGCGATCAAAAATCGAAAATCGACGAAGCAACGTATTATGCCCAACTCGAGCAATTGCTGGTAGAACTTGCTAAAGTGCTTGTTGTCGACGCTTCCGATTCCAATTTCATCACTTCTCCATGAATGATCGCTATCTGATTTTGATGCGGCACGCGAAGAGCTCATGGGCGAATTCTTCGCTGTCGGACTTTGACCGTCCGCTCAACGATCGCGGACGCAAGGCCGTTCCAGTGATGCGCACGTGGCTCGAATCACAATCGATGATTCCCGATGGTTTGCTCTGCAGTACGGCGACGAGAGCTCAACAGACAGCGGAACTCGTAAGCGAAGCATGGCCGCTTCCGAATTCGAAGATTGACCTTGAAGAGCTGTATCTGGCAAGCCCGAATACAATCCTCGAAAGCATTCAAAAGCACGGACCGGCCGAATCAAAGATTTTGCTTGTTGTCGGTCATAATCCAGGCTTTGAGGTCCTTGCTTCGATGCTTTCTGGTCGTGCATTGGCGATGCCGACGGCCGCTGTTGCGATATTTCGATGTCACAGCCAAAGCTCGTGGTCGATTGATCTGTCCGAGGGGCAAGTTCGGCTTGACCAATTCATGATTCCACGCGAACTCCAGCCTTCTCTTGATCCAGATTGAATCAGCGGATTTTATGATGGGAGTAAGTGAATTCGTCCTAGCAATGTTCGCGGGCGCGTTGCTGCTCGTTGCCCCTCTCGCGACATTGGTCATGTCGATCATCGCGTACGTTCGGAGTCGTCGCATCGAAGACTTGATGAACCGCGTGGATGAACTCGAACGCCGTATGCTGGTTTCGAAGCATACTTCGCAGGATTCGCAGAATGTTCCCGTGTTCTCCGAAAAGGAGCCAGTTACGAGTGTACCCAGATCAGCGGCCATCCCTTCCCGCGAAGCACCCACGGTTTTAGTTGCCGACCGCGCCGCAGCGTCATCGAACGCCGCACTTTGGGAAACCTTTATTGGTCAAAAAGCCTTCGGATGGATCGCTGTTTTGCTCTTCGTTTTGGCGGCGGCTTTTTTCTTGCGCTATGCCTACCAAAATAACTGGATAGGTCCATTGGGACGCGTTTCGATCAGCGAGTTTGTTGGCCTGGGCCTGGTCGCTGCAGGCTGGTGGTACATGCGACATGGACTACCAATATTCTCGAATATGCTGACCGCGGCTGGCATCGTCGTCATGTACCTGGCAACCTATAGCGCGTTTGGATTCTATCAACTCCTTCCACAAGAGCGAGCCGGATTCTTTCTGGGTGTCCTCGTCTTCGAGTCGATGGTGCTCGCATTGTGCTATCGATCTTCAATCATCGCCCTGGTTTCGGTCACTGGAGGTTTGCTGACGCCGCTGTTGATGGCATCGGATGTCGATTCGTATCAAGCATTGTTTCTGTACTTGGCATTGTTGAATGCAGGTGTCGTTGCGGTTGTATCGATACGCGGTTGGTCGGTAGTAAGCTGGGTCGCATTCTTAGGGACACAAGGCTTGTTCGCTCTTTGGTACGAATCGAGCTTCCATCCGGAAAAGTTTCTATGGACACTCGGTTTTCAAGTGGTACTGTTCGGTCTTTATCTTCTCCAAAGCTTATCAATCTCGGTTTTCCATCGTCGGTCGCTTTCACATCCCGAGCTTGTCCTGTTCATTACAAACGCCGTCGTTAGCTTATTGATGTTCCGACTGCTTCTTCAGGACCATTACGCTTACTGGCTAGGGACACTATCGCTCGTCATGGCAACGCTCTATGCCGTTGTCGCGAAGTGGGTTTTATCCCATTCGATTCGCGACACGCGTTTCAGCATGGCGTCGATGGCGGTAACCGTTGGGTTGGTTGCGTCGGCGATCCCGCTTCAAGCCGACGCGCGATGGGTATCGCTGGCATGGGCAGCGATGGGAGCGACTCTATGGTGGTTTGGCTTGCGTGTTTCCATGCCGTTGTTGCGGACACTCGCAGGAATACTCGCCTTGGCATCGATTTCACGACTTTTGATGATGGATCTCCCGTTTTCCATACGTGACCCATTTATTCCGATCTTGAATCGAGAGGCTTTGCCATCGATCGGCGTCGCGATCTGCGTTTTAGGATCCGTACTCATCGCAGATCCCTATTTGAAGCGACTCTCTCAATCGGAACAGAACTTGATTGCTGCGGCCGGAATCATCGGCATATTGTTAGTTTGGATCGTGGCATCGATCGATTGCTACGGTTATTTTCTCTCTCAATCGATTGGCGATGATCCTTTGAACATCGAAGTCTGGCGATGGCGAGGGCAGCTGGCGTTGACCGTATTCTGGGCAGTCTTTGCGACGACACTTTTGGCTCTCGGTTTCCAATTTGACCGCGCCCGCTTGCGTTGGTTTGCCATCGTTATCTACGGGACAGCAGTGGTGAAGCTTTTCGTTGTCGACATGGCCAACGTACAGCAACTTTATCGAATACTCGTTTTCTTTGTCCTCGCGATCGTCTTGGGACTCGTCGCGAGGACTTATCAACGCATTCCGAAGAAGGCTACCGTATGACGAACTGGCATGCTTTGCTACGCTTGAGTCTCGTGTTGTGGATTGGCATTTCTGTCGCCAAGACTTGCCATCCCCAGGACTCGACGGATATGGAAAGCGAAACAACCGAATTTCTGCAGACCGAGGATCCGGCTCGTTGGTCGCACGTTGCTACTATCTCGATTCAAAATCGTTCGATTCGCATTCCGCCAACGGATCCTGACAAGGAGTTCGGGGACGTTATTCTCGGAACCGATATCTTCACCAAGGCTAAACCAGATCTATCAGATTTGCGTCTCTTTGATTCGATGGGATCATCGATTCCTTTTGCTCTGCGATACCTCCGATCTCAAAAAGTCGAGCAAACCATTTCTTCAAGCGAATTTAATCGCGACGAGCCTAAGGATGGTATTCACGAAATCACGCTCGATCTACTCCAGACCGATATCGAGCACAATGCGATCCGCGTCGTCACCACCGGCGATAATTTTCGGCGGCCGATCGAGATCGACGGGGGTAATGACGGTACCAGTTGGCGCAGGCTTGTTGTTGGAAATCTTATCCGTTTTTCAAACAGCGAACGAAAATTTGAAATCGATCGATTTGAATACGCCGCCAGCCGTTTCCGATTCATCCGTGTGCGAGTTTCACCCGATGTAGGTCCCTCAACCAAGAACACATCTTCCGATGAGTTTGAATTCCGAGAAGTAGGAGTTCTTCGAGAAGTCAACCTTCCCGGTGAACGTGTCATCAGTTCGGCCAAGATCAGGCAACGCGAACCAGTCCGTTCGCATGGCGTTCCGAGTTCGGCGTGGATTATCGACCTTGGCGGTGAAAACGTACCGTGCGATCAAATCGAAGTCGATATTGCGGATAAACAGTTTGCGAGAGATATAACGCTGC
>JANPLJ010000040.1:0-8269 GCA_031426475.1 Pirellulaceae bacterium
GACGAGTTTCTTCCCGAACCGACTGAGGCTTTCCAGTTTTGCAAGGGTGTTATGACAATGCGCGTTCGTGAAGTCGGCCGCTTCGGCGACTTGCACCATCGACTTGCTCCGGCTTGCCAATAGAAACGTTCCTAACCGTTCAAAGAAAACCAACTCAGCAATCGTCACATCGTTCCAGCGTTGTCTTTCGTTCATCTTTTGGGTCTCGTTCGATATGTAAGTAGAACTTAATGTTTTAGATCGAAAATATATTACAAGATTCTACGCCTTCCATTACTTTCGTCGAGCGTTATCGTAAAGAAGATCAGCAATTTGTGTTGCCGATCGATGTTTCGACTGCGAAACACACCGTTAGAACTTATCGCATTCATCCCCTCATTCGCGCAACGCTTTTTCAAACGTCGGACGTTCGAAGAAGGCGGAACGTTGCCACCTGCCAGCTTTTCTAAGCCACGAAGGCGACGCACCTCCCCGATGGGGGAGGTGCTCAGCGGTTTAGTTTTTCAACCATTGTCCTGCAGCTAGCTATCGAAAGCGGCTCGCCGAGCGCAACGTGCATGTCGAGCGTTTTCTGATTGTCATTTCGACGTTGTTCTTATTTTTTGATTGTTGTTCGTTATTCATTCATCGATTTTAAGAGAGGATTCGTTTCATGATTGCTAGACCCAAGCCCCCAAAACTGGATTCAGAAGAGCGCGCTCACTCCATCAAGCTCGGATATGCACTTCGCCAAAAGTCCAAGATTGGTTTTCAGACAGCCCCTATCAATAACCTCGAAATAATCGGTGTCAGCGATGAGCTACCGATACTAACGTTTGCTCCGACCGGAAGCGGAAAGGGCGTCGGTTCGATCATTCCATCGCTGCTCGAAATCGATCGATCGACGATTGTGTTGGATCCCAAGGGAGAGAACTATGCCGTGACGGCCGACTGTCGCCGTGCGATGGGACACCAGGTTTTTGCCTTGGACCCGTTCCACGTCATGGCCAAAAAATCAGACTCTTTGAATCCGATGGATCTGTTGGATTTGCCCGGGGTTTCCGTGGAAGCCGAATCGGTGATGTTGGCCGAAACGATTGGCCATGATTTTCAAAGCAAGAAAGAAGCATTCTGGGACCAACATGCTTTGGGGGTCCTTTCAGGGCTAATCGCCCTGGGAAAGATTCGGCCCTACGCTTCAAACATGTCAACCGTGCGAGACCATTTGGTCGGAGAGGATCCGATTCGCAAGATCGCTGAAGCGCTCGATTTTTTGACCGATAAGAATCTGAAGGATACCCTTTCCTATCGTGAGCTTTCGGCATTCATCAATCAGAGCGAACGTGAGACGCGACCGAGTGTTCTCGCGAGTGCAGGTGCTTATGTCAAGATATTCAACACGGACGAAATCATCAAGGTGGTTCAAAAGTCGACGTTTAAATTGAAGGACATCGTCGATAACAAGCCGATGACGATTTATCTTATTTTCGATGTCAACAAACTGCATTCTCATCGCGCCTTGCTGCGACTTTGGTTGGCAACTGCAATCGCTGCCATGCATACGCGCAAGACTCGTCCAAAAGAAAGCACACTACTGATGATCGATGAATGCTCGCAACTTGGGACATTTGACCTACTCAAGTCGACGGTAACACTGAGTCGCGGATTCGGGATTCAGCCTTGGCTGTTCTTTCAGAGCTTGCACCAGATGAAAGAGAATTATGGAGAAGCTTGGCGTACGATCATCGACAACGCCGGTGCCGTACAAGCTTTCGGATTCGCCAATCGCTTTAGCGCCGGCGACTGGGGAGACTTCTTCGGTTGCAAGCCCGATCATTTGCTCAAGCTGCCAAAGGACCACCAACTGCTTTATATCCCCGGTCATGGGACGATCGAATCGAGACGATTGAATTACCTGCGGGATCCGCAATATCAAGGGCTCTACAACCCGAACCCCTACTTCGGCCCACCGCCATCCGCGGTCGAACGCAACTGATCGATACAGAACCTATGGGAAGGTACGTTGTGAGTCTCCGATGGGAGCTGGAACAAAATTCCGCTCCCGTCGGAGACTCAGGAGCAGGAACGTACCCCCATTTTTGATGCCGTCCACGCTCTCTGGCTTCAAGTCGATGGAAGGCTACTGCAATTTGTATCCATCGTCGTTGTCAGCTTGGAGAATTTTTTTGCAGTCCCGCGAACGGAGTCGCGGGACCACGTGGTTCAGCGGCTCCGTCCGCTGACATCTCGGTCTAACATGTATCAATGACTAGCTTCTGGCCCTCCCCTTCCCTTCCCTCAAAAAGTTCGTTCGTGAATGCGCCAGAGTTCCCGCTTCTATCGAAACGCATGGGAACTCTAGCGAGTTCCACTACGGTGGTGTTTTCGTCATCCAATCGGGCGGTAAGCCTGGTCGAAGACGTGCAACAGTGGCATCTAATTCGGTTTTCTTCTGATCGAGCGACCAATTCGCCGCTTCCGCCATCCAGTCCGCAGCTTGCTCGACGGCTTTGAGGCTCAGTCGATCGTAGTAGTACCAACCGCTGCGTCGGACGAGCACATCTTCGAGATGGACAGCCCACTCCTTTCCGACAAAATGTTCCACTGCTTCACGAGTAAACGGAGCAGGTTTGATCCCGCTGAAGTCATTGATTTGGTCGGCCCTCAGTATCGGATCGATCGCGGTACGACAAGCTTTCGCATCGATGTTGAGCTTCTTGACAATCTGGTCGACCGCTTGCTCAGCCATCAATCGATACGTGGTCAACTTTCCGCCAGCGATATCCCACCATAAAGGCTCGGGGCAGCGAATCTGGTGGGCTCGCGAGATATCCGAAGGAGATCCATCCGGGTTCGCAATCAACGGCCTTAAGCCGGCCCAAACGCTGACGATATCTGATTCAGAAATTCCAACCGAAGGAAAGAACTCGTTCACCGTTCGGAGGACGTACTTCACATCGTTCGCATCGGTTACAACCGCTTCGGGTGGTCCCTGGTAATCCGTATCCGTGGTTCCGATGATCACTCGTTCTCCCCACGGAATCACGAACAGTATCCGTTTCCCTTCCGTGATGACCACTGCCGACGGAACGGGCAATCTCGTTCGATCGATTACGATGTGTATCCCTTTACTCAATCGAAGCTTCACATCGCTATGTGGAATCATATCAGCCCAAGGGCCAGTCGCATTGACGATTGCGCGGGCACGCACTGTTTGCTCAACGCCCGTATGTTGATTCTCGACTCGGCAAAGCCACTCGGAGCCCTCTCGTTGCGAATCATGAAAACGCCCATAGTTCGCGACGGCGGCTCCGTGAGCAGCCGCCGACCGCAACGAATCGATCACGAGCCTCGCGTCATTGGTCAAAGCATCGTAGTAATAGACAGCTCCAGCAAGCTTTTCGGTTTTCAGCTGCGAAAGCATGCCGAGCGTTTCGGCTTGCGATAGGCCTCGCGAGGGCTGGAAATTGCGACCGCTGCACAAAAGATCGTATAGCTTCACGCCGATTCGAAGCTGCCAAACTGGTCGCCCTTCGCCACGATAGGTCGGAAAGATGAAACCGAGAGGATCTGCGAGATGTGGCGCGATACGATGAATAATCTTTTTTTCAAGGCTCGCCTCGCGCACCAGCCCGACGCGTCCTTGCTCAAGATATCGAAGCCCACCGTGCAGAAGTCGACTCGATCGACCGCTCGTACCGCTTGCAAAATCGTTTTGTTCGACCAGCCCGACGCGAAGCCCTCGCATCGCAGCATCGCGAGCTACGCCACTACCGACAATCCCTCCGCCGATCACGAGAAGGTCAAGCAAACCTTCGGTTAGGAAAGTCCAGGTTGCATTGCGATCGAGCGTTGGGTTCATAATGTGTCAAAAGGAATGCAAAGCAATTGGTCGAGAAACGGCCAAATTCTCCGAGACTTGCCTAAATCAGTATACAAGGTTCGACGAGCCCTACTATTCTCTTGATGTGCGGCTTAACTACAATGACATGCAATGATTTTACAAGACACTCGGAAATGGGCATGCGAGAATGATTACAGTCTTAACTCTCCTACGATCCTACCAAAGTTTATGTGCAGCGTTTGTTTTTCAACAGATAGATGGCTATTCGCTATTCTCGGCTTTACTTTGCTGATCGTACCGCGTTCGGCGCGAGCCGATGTCGATTTTGCACATCAAATCGTCCCGATCCTTCGTCAGCATTGCGCCGAGTGTCACACCGGCGATGCAAAGAAAGGTGGTTTTTCGATCAATGATCATTCATCGTTGCTTGCTGGGAGTGAAAGCGGCAGCATGGTTACGGTTGGAAAAAGCGATGAAAGCTATCTTATCGAATTGGTCATGTCGACGGACCCGGATGTACAAATGCCGCCCAAAGGAGCACGCTTAACGAACAAGGAAGTTGCGATCCTTCGAAAATGGATCGACGAAGGACTAAAATGGGAGTCAGGGTTCGCTTTCAAGAAACCGCCCTACGAACCGCCGCTTGGGCCTCGCAAACCTGAATTGCCACCTCCCGTCGGCGGTCGGCATCATCCTATCGACAGGATCATCGATCAATATCTCGCGAAGAACCAATTGCATCGTCCGGCTGGGTTGGAAGACTTGGCTTTCCTGAGAAGAACGTCATTGGATCTGGTTGGACTGCTGCCCGAGCCCGAAGCCGTGCAAGCCTTTATGGAAAGCCCTTCATCGGAGAAGCGAACACGTTGGATTGCGACGCTCCTGGCCGATGACATCGGATATACCGAGCATTGGCTGAGTTTCTGGAACGATCTGTTGAGAAACGACTACAGTGGCACCGGTTTTATCACGGGTGGTCGCAAGCAGATCAGCAACTGGTTGTATCGGTCGTTGGTCGCAAACAAGCCATTTGACCAGTTCACTCGCGAGCTGATTGCACCTGACAGCGATGAAAGCCGAGGATTCATTGATGGAATCAAATGGCGAGGCGACGTCAGCGCTGGTCAAACCGTGGAGATCCAATTCGCTCAAAGCGTCGCACAAAGCTTTTTGGGGATCAACATGAAGTGCGCTTCATGCCATGATAGTTTTATCGATCGCTGGAAACTGAGCGAGGCCTACGGACTGGCTGCCGTTTACTCGACAAGGCCGTTGGAGATAACCCGATGCGACATGCCGACCGGCGAACAAGCCAAGGCCGCCTGGATATTTCCAGAAATGGGCACAATCGACCCGAATGCAACTCAATCCGATCGATTGCAGCAGTTGGCAAAGCTAATGACAAGCTCGCAGAACGGACGTTTTGCGCGTACCATCGCCAACCGATTGTGGTATCGAATGATGGGCCGCGGTATCGTACACCCCGTCGATGCGATGCAAAGCGAACCCTGGAACGCCGATTTGCTCGATCATTTGGCCAGTCAGTTTGTCGATGACGGTTATGATCTACGGAAACTCTTATTCCACATTGCAACCTCGGAAGCCTATCAATCGCAATCGCAGATCATCGATTCCGAATCGAGCGGCGAAGACTTCCAGTATCAAGGCCCCCGATCAAAACGCCTTACATCCGAACAGTTCGTCGACGCTATTTGGTTTCTCACGGGAACGGCGCCGCAAAAATACGATGCCCCTATTTTGCGCGGGAAATTTGATGAAGAAGCCCAAAAAAACGTTCAGATCACCGGAAAATGGATATGGGCTGACTTCGATCACAAGGACGTCAAACGCGAGCAAAATCGGTCGATCCTTTTTCGAAAGAAGCTGACGATCAAAGGCCCCGTGGCGATCGCAGGAGCGATGATTACTGCCAATCAATCCTTCACGCTGTTTGTCAATAATCGAGAGGTTTCACAAGACGACGACTGGCAATCAGTCGAAATGATTCCGATTCATCAACAGTTGAGGGAAGGAAGCAATACGATCGTGATTGTTGCCAATGGCACAAAAGAGGATCCATCGGTTGGAGGGCTCTTTTTCGAAGCCAAGTTGCAATCCGAGAATGGAAAATTCCAAACGATCGCGAGCGACGATTCATGGGAAGCGACCGAAAGCCTTCCCGCGATGAATGAGAAACGCCTCAAAGCCCTCGATGAAACAAAGTTTCAAGCGGCGAAAGTCATCGAACCTCGCCCAGAATGGTCAACCGCTATCCAAACTCAAGGCCCAATGCTTCTGTCGCAAGCGATGTCGGTCGATCGTCGATTGACTCGAGCCTCGTTGATGAAGAGCGACTTCTTGATGCGAACACTCGGGAGACCGAATCGCGATCAGATCGTTTCGATGAGGCCGAGCGAGCTAACCACACTGGAAGCAATCGACCTCGCCAACGGCCAAAAACTCGCAGAACTCATGACGCTCGGTGCCAAACGACTAGCGGGGATGACTTGGAAAGATAACGCGGGTCTTGTCGTTCACATGTATCGAACAGCACTTACCCGCGACCCGACCTCCCATGAGCTTGCGATCGCGAAAACGTCGCTCGGCGAGTCGCCATCGGAAACATCCATCGAAGACCTCCTGTGGGCGATTTGCATGACACCGGAATTTCACTATGTCAGGTAGCAGGTAGCAGGTAGCAGGTGTTAGGTGTTAGGTGTCAGGTTCCAGTTTTCAAATCTCAAATCTCAAATCTCAAATCTCATAACCATGTCACTACACAACCATGCGACCATTCGTCGCGACTTTATCAAGAGTCTTTCGGCAGCCAGTGTAGCGGCTTGGATGAGCGGTGAACCGCAAGCCGTTATGGCGAACGCCGGAAAAACGGCGATTCCACCGAAGGCGGATGCGTGCATCTTGCTTTGGATGGCAGGCGGGATGGCAGCACCCGACACGTTTGATCCTAAACGGTACGTTCCCTACGAAAACGGCCTCGAAGTCAAAAAGATGTTGAGTACGTTTCCGGCGATCGATACGGCCGTCGACGGGATTCGGATCTGCGAAGGTTTGGAGCACATTGCGCAGGTCATGGATCGCGCGACTCTGATACGTTCGGCAGTCCAGCCAGACTTGGGGAGTATCCTGCATTCACGTCATCAGTACCATTGGCATACCGGCTATGTGCCGCCTCAGACGGTTGCCGCACCGCATATCGGTGCTTGGATGGCAAGGATGTTGGGCCCGCGAAATCCTGTCATGCCAGCCTTCATCAATATTGGACAGCGACTGGAAGGTGTTGGCGAAAGCGAAGAATTGAAAGCCTTCACGACGGCTGGTTTCTTCGGCAGTGAATTTGGCCCGATGAATCTGCCGTACCCTGAACAGGCAGCCGAATCGGTTCGCCCTCCGAAGGGGATGCAAGCCGGTCGATTCACGCAGCGCGACCAGCTATTTCGGCAACTCGTGGATCGCAATCCGCACCGCGAATATATGAGCGACTATCACCAGCAGTCGCTGCTTCGCAGCATGGACAATGCCTATCGACTTTTGAATTCGAAGGATCGGGAGGCTTTCGACATTACGCTGGAGCCAAAGGATGTCTACGCAAAGTATGACACGGGACGATTTGGTCGAGGGTGTTTACTGGCGCGCCGACTCGTCGAAGCGGGAGCCCGATTCGTCGAAGTGACTACCGAATACGTTCCGTTCTTGTATTGGGACACCCACAAGAGCGGGCATGAAACGGTGGCGGGATTGCATCAAGAGATCGATCAACCAATTGCGCAGTTGGTATTGGATCTCGAAGAACGAGGGTTGCTCGATCGAACACTGGTGATTGTCGCCAGTGAGTTCAGTCGCGACGCAATCATGGAAGGCAAACCTGGCTCGAACGCGAACGATCAAGCAACCTTCAAGGTCGACAAGATTAGCGAGATGGCTCACTACGGTCTGCATCGACACTTTACGGGTGGCACCAGCGTCGTGCTCTTCGGCGGCGGGACAAAAAAGGGATTTCTGTACGGAGAAACAGCGGACGAACGTCCGTTGATCGCTACCAAGAATCCGGTTTCCGTGATGGACTTGCACGCTACGATCATGACGGCGATGGGAATCAGCCCAAAGTCTGAATTCATTATCGAAGGCCGCCCGTTCTACGTAACCGAAGACGGCAAAGGCGAAGCGGTCAATGATGTCTTTGCGTAGCGATAATGCCTTATCAACACAGGGTTTGGCTAGCTGAATTCATTAAGACTAGGTAGCTGAATTCGCCAGAATTCGGATGTGGCTCGACAAGCAAAGTCCACGTCGATTCGTCCGAAGTCTGACGACTTCGGCTACGTTGAGACCTCAATCCTGGTAGCCGGATTCGTCAGAATCTGGATGATGCGCCAGCAACACTCGCACTGCGTCCAAAGTCTGGCGACTTCGGCTACGCCATTGCTT
>JANPLJ010000041.1:0-3464 GCA_031426475.1 Pirellulaceae bacterium
GCGGTCATTCGAGCCGTAATCGCCTGGGCTTGTTCATGCATTTCCGTTGAGCGATTCGACGCGACACGTCGAACAATTCTACCTCGAAGGCCAGGCAAGCTGCTTCCAATATTGGTAACGGTTACCTTCGTGCTCGATTGAAGCGTGGCTGGACTCGTCGTGAAATGGTGACCGTCGAAGAACGCGAATTTCTGGGCATCGTACGAGGTCGCAGCGCGAGCGGAGATCAAAGCTGGTCCGTTGGTGCCGCACGTTTCCGACTGCACCGCACCAACGATCCGACACATCATCAACGCCCCTGCAGAATGCTCGGCCAATTCGCATGTCACTACACCTTGGCAGTGTGCGAAACCTTGCGACCGAGTTTCCAGAATCTCTCGTGCGACGGGAGCGGTATGTTGAAAATCCTGATCCACGGCTTTCGCGATCACCGCGTGCGGAATTCTGAGGATAATCGCTAGGTTCTGTTCCTCGATTGCTGTCGCGGGGAGCGACAATGCTCGTGGTTGACCTTCTTGGCTAGAACACGTTGAGCATGAGGAAAGCCACCATGCACAATGAATCAGCACGGTGAAGTAGGTTCCAATGAATCTATTGCGTGTTCGCTGATTCATTAGAATATATCCAGAAATAGGACAGTTCCTGTCTCATTCGCTTTTTGCGGCGACAGGCCTAGGTCTTTCTTAACTTTGTTCTACAAAGACGTGGGCCGGCGTATCGTTCCCACCAGCAGACTTACCACGAACATGACCAGGAAGATAAAAAAAATGACCTTTGCGATTCCCGCCGCACTCGCAGCGATGCCGCCAAATCCCAACACGCCAGCGATGATCGCAATAATCAAGAAAGCTAAAGCCCATGACAACATGATTGAACTCCTGGAAGTTAGACCGAATGAACCGTAAACAAATTAGCGACGTTACCAAGGTTCGAAGCAAAAGGCATACCGTGATTTAACTGTCGTTCCGGATTATCGCAGTCGATAAAGCGCCCGCGCGATTAGTCCAGATTTTCCATTCTTCATCGAACCGGCGAAGTGCATCTGACCACATTGTGTTCGCCGGTTCGATGCGTCGTTGCAGAATGAGTTGCTCGTAAAGTTTGAGTAGCTGTTCGGCAGTATTCGTCAACGACATTCTTTCAGCCGTTTCTCGAGCAGCACGACTCATTGCACGTTTCTCTTCTTTGGAAAGATCACAAATCCAACACAAATTGGATACGAACGCGTCTACATTTTCGTCCAAAAGCAATCGACCGTTTCGCTGATCCTCTACCACTTCGCGGACCCCCGACGCGTCGACTGCCACGACGGGTACCCCTTCAGCCATTGCTTCGGTGAGTACCATCCCCTGCGTTTCTGACTGGGAAGAGAATGCAAAGACATCCATTGCCGCGTAGACATTAGGCAATTCACAACGGCTTAAGCTCCCAAGCATTTTCAATCTGCCACGAAGATCGGCATCGTCGAAAGTCGATCGAATCGCGTCTTCGGCAGGGCCGTTGCCCGCAACAAGAAAGTAAGTATCGGATCGCTGCGAAAGGAACTTGGCGACCGCTTGGGCCAGGAAATCGAGCCCCTTTTCCCGCGCTAACCGACCGACATGACCCACAACAAAGGCCTCCGTCGGAATCTTAGCATGATTTCGCAATGCTTTGCCGTCGCCGCGACCAAAGACAGAGAGATCAACGCCGGTAGGCACCTCATGCAGCTCCACCTCGACTCCTTGCGATTTTAATCGTTTTACGATCGAATTGCTCGGAGCTATCACCGCATCGCAAAGATTACAGTAACCGGCTGCTAATTGGATTACGAAGCGCTTCAAAACTTCCGAATCGCCTGGGACGTAGTGCGTGTACTTTTCGTACTGAGTGTGATGCGTGAATACGATCGGAATATCTAACGCGGCAGAAATTCGCAGCGCAGCATCTCCTAGAAGAAACGGATGATGTGAATGTACGATATTCGGACGAAATGCTTCCACAGCCGCCATCACTGTTCCAGAAATGGGAAGCGGTAATGAGAAGTCTGAGCCATTGAACTGCTGCAAGGCAGCAATGCGTATCACATCTTCCTCATGAACGGGAAGATTGGGAAACTCAGGTGCGATCACCAGCACTCGATGCCCTTTCGCGCGAAATTCAGCGCTGAACTGTTCTACGCTCCGGGCGACTCCACCGACGTGTGGCGCATAAGTGTTGGTGCACATGAGAATATTCATATCGCGTCAAATCCGATATTCCGAACCTGGACGAACAGGTCCATGAAGCGTTACCGAATCATACGCTTGCATGCGGCGCGCCATTTGCCCTACTGATTGCCGCATCGTTTCTCACTCTTTATCAGGGATTTACTATGACAAAAAAGAAAAAGCCAACTTCGCCAAATAAATCGCTTAACGGCGTACCTCCCAATGGCGATTCGAAGAAGTTGAAGAAGATAGCTCCAGGCGATCCCTCGGATCAGGACGTGAAGGGTCGAATTGGACATTTTCACGGAGCGGGAGAACCTAATTTGCAGTTATTCGGAACCCGTGGGAAGAACCGAAAATCTAAAGAATCTTAGCTATCGAGATAATTGAGGTTGCCGTCATGGCATTCAGCTTGGTCGAAAGCCGCGCAAGGCGGACATTGTTCGACCAGCAAGAATCGGGAACATCAAGTCCTCGCTTGAATCGTGTGAGTGATACTAAGCTCAAGATTTATCTCACCGATTCCGTGCTCATATCATCGTGAGGTGATGGCAAAGTAAAGCGCTTTATACTGAGTGCATCCGCAGTTTTCAGAAGTGCTTCCATATCGCGAAGCTCTGAATCGCGACCTGTACCGAGAATGACAGCACCTCCATGCTCGATCCGAGAGTTATAGTCAGGGTGGGTAGCACTGTTGTTGATATCTACTTCCTTCGAAATCCCTAGGATGCTACCTAATGAGGCTCCTAAGCCGACAGCGACGAGTGGACCAACCAGTATAAATGGCCCAATCAAAGTGCCCGCTGCCAACGGAGTCGCTAACACACCGCCAAGCAGACCGCCCGCACTGGCGCCCGCGCCTGGTCCAGGTTCGCTTTCGCTTTCATCCACGAGATTTTGAAGGACGTTTAGCTCTGGATTTGCACTGTTCGCGATGTACGAAACGTGCTCTTCGCGATAGTCATTCATAGCAAGGACTTGCATCGCAGTACGAGCTTTCTGTAACGAATCGAATTCCGCAACGACACATTGGCTACTCATCATGGAAGCGCCTTTCAACTAGCGTTAGATACCGGGAAGCCGCAATCCTGCCTGTTGCAAATTGTATGCCTGCAACGTCTCATCTCATTCTCCGCAATCTGACGCTGGACCGAAAAGCACGGTACGAATGTTGCTCGGCAATTACATGCACCAACGATAGCGTCGTTGATTTAGGCGCAACCTGAATTGCAAATGGAGTACGCTACGTAGGGGCGAAGCTTAGATATCTCGGCT
>JANPLJ010000042.1:0-2074 GCA_031426475.1 Pirellulaceae bacterium
GCGAATCAGGCTTAGGATATCAGGGTCGATGTAGTCGGTAAGCTCGCCATCAAGCAACAGATGCGTTCCCGGCTTTGCCTGAAAAAGCGTATCTTCGAGAGAAGCACGATTGAGAAAGCTAACCTGGTGCGCCAACTGAACGTGAAGAACCTCTCCGCCTGCATGCTTCTGAACGATCGTACGCATTGGTCTTCGCATATTGCTATTCAGAATAAATGCGATGCTGATTGCTAACCCAATTCCGATTCCAATCATGAGATCGGTTAAAACGATGGCTACGAGCGTTACAATGAATGGAACAAACTGGTAGCGTCCCTCGCGAAACATCTGTTTCATGAGTTCGGGGCTCGCCAGCTTAAATCCCGTCACGAGTAAAATCGCGGCGAGAGCTGCCAATGGTATAAGGTTAAGATACGTTGGAAGCAGCATTATGGAAATCCAGAGCAGAGATCCATGAATGATCGTCACCCGCTTGCTGCGTCCGCCGGCGTTGATGTTGACGGAGCTTCGCACTATCACAGAAGTGACTGGGATTCCGCCCAAAGAACCACAAAGAATGTTGCCAACGCCTTGTGCCAGTAACTCGCGATTGGCCGGCGAGCGACGCTGAAAGGGGTCGATTCTATCGATAGCTTCTAAGTTCAGTAACGTCTCAAGCGAAGCGACCAATGCGATGATCGCACCCGTGTAATACACGGCAGGATTGTTCCACTGTGAAATCTGAGGTGAGACGAGAAACCGCCAGAAATCACTCCATTGCTCTGCCACCGGGACTTGGACCAAATGGCTGCTTTCAATTCGCCAAGGCGCCCCCATTTGATCAAAGATTTTCCCAAGTCCGATTCCGAGCAGCACGACAACCAAGGGTGCTGGAATCGGACTCTTCTTGAGCCAACTCTGCTTCTCCCAAAACAAGAGCAATAGAATGGAGATCAACCCAATGACGAGTGCCCCAACGTGAATTTCTCCCAAGAACAAGCGGCCGATTTCCGAGAAAGTGTTTTCATGGTCGGGTTGCACAAACTCCATTTCACCTTCTGGATCCGAGTCATGGCCTAGGATGTGCGGAATCTGCTTTAGGATGAGTATAACTCCAATTGCCGCAAGCAATCCTTTGATGACGCTCGATGGAAAAAACGCCGAGAGGGCTCCAGCGCGAAGGCAACCGAGCGCAATTTGCAGTATGCCAGCGATGATGACCGCGAACAGGAATGTTTCGAAGCCTCCGAGTTGATTTATCTGAACAGAAACGATCGCGGTCAAGCCAGCCGCTGGGCCGCTAACGCTAGTATGTGACCCGCTAATCGCACCGACGACAATGCCCCCGATGATTCCAGCGATGACTCCGGAAAAAAGCGGTGCGCCAGAAGCAAGTGCAATCCCGAGGCATAACGGAAGCGCCACCAAGAAAACAACTACGCCAGCCGTCACGTCTTTTGAGAGACTGGCAGGTGCAAGAATAGGATCGCTTTTCATAGGTTAAAATGGATTCGATATCATTTGGAAATGGGCTGGACTCGAAACTTAAAACCGTCGGTGCAAGATTGTAGCCAAAAAGCCTATTTGTGCCATCGACGACAGAAGGAATGCTGAGCGGTTTTACGCTCGGCAACTATCTAATGCTGATTGAATACACAGGTTGGATCGCTCGGTTTTCATCACTTGGCCAACGCTGGTAGTTAGCCATGATGGAAGCGCCATCGAGTTTCGGCAAGTTCTCAGGATCGTCGCACGCGATTTGCGATTGCGCATGGTCACCGACGAATATTTCGGTGCATTCTCATCCCGAAATCGTTCTTGATCACCCTAGAATTCACGAACACACTTGGCTTTGTTTCTAAACAGGTAGCTACGCTCGCCAGAGCGTGGTACTTCGAAGCGATTTCCACGTTCTGGCGAACGTAGCTACCTCAAATTCGATCTTTAGAAACAAAGCCTAGCATTTTCGTATTCCTTCTTCCTCCCGAATGGAGAGCATCGCTTTATACGAGATACAAGATATACGGGGTTGCGAGAATTTTCGAAACTTCTCGCTGATCGCCGGTACAAATACGCTTGTTCACAGGCTCCAGCC
>JANPLJ010000043.1:0-3161 GCA_031426475.1 Pirellulaceae bacterium
GCGCCGGCTCGAGGATGCACCCAACATGACTTCTTGTCAAAGCCCGAACTGATCGTATCCAGCTGGATATCGAAAGCGACCGTGGCAATCGGTGTCGTTTTCGGTGGATCGGCGTGCAGCATGGAAGGAATCGCGGCAATCCAGAACAGGCAAAACGATCGACAAAAAGGTAGGCAACACATAAGCACACTCGGTTATTTTCAAGAAAGGTGGGAGGGAGGCTTCGAATTATAGAGGAGCTGGATTCAAATGACGACAAAAACATCGACTTTGTGCTGATCGCCAGTCTTAGATTGAATTCTAGCGAGCAAATAACCAAGTAAACTTGGACCGTGAAGGTTGCGTATGGTTTCAGACGTAGCCACCGTCGCCAAGACAGTGGAAGAAGTGCCTCAAACTATCGATTTTACGAGGATACCTTGCTGGATGATTGAATGGGTTACAATGAAGACGCTTGATACTCGCCAGAATTCTCTAAGCACCGACGTTTCCCACCCTCCTACCCACCATCTTAGGCAGTCCTATGAAAAACCTTACTCGCCGTCGTCTGTTTGAAGATTCCTTCATGATGGCTGCAGCCGCAGCTGTTCTCCCCCAGGCTTTGATGGCCGCCGACAAAGCCTCGGATAGCCCAAACGAAAAGTTGACCGCTGCGATCATCGGTTGCGGCATCCGCGGCAAGGCGCACGCTCGCGAGCTTGCAAAAATCGCTGATTGTGACATCGCTTATGTGTGCGATCCAGATTTGGATCGAGCGGACGAACTTGGAGACTTGATTGTTGACCTCAAGCGCCCGATGCCAAAGAAGGTTCAAGACCTTCGAACGGTCTTCGATGACAAATCGGTCGATGTGGTGTTCGTCGCGACACCAAATCATTGGCATGCACTTGCGGCGATCTGGGCAATGCAAGCTGGCAAGGATGTCTATTGCGAGAAGCCGGTCAGCCACAACGTTTCAGAAGGTCGCCGTATCGTTCAAGTCGCGAGAAAGCATGGCCGTATTTGTCAGGGTGGTACTCAGAATCGTTCGCGAGGCGCGTTGGCTGAAGCGATGAAGTATATCCACGAAGGCAAACTCGGTGAAGTAAAGCTTGCTCGCAGCGTTATCTACGGAACGCGAGACTCGATTGGTGGACCGGCGGAATGCGCCATGCCTCCGCGCTGCGACTACAACCTTTGGGCTGGCCCGGCACCGATGACAAAGCTGAAGCGTCCCAAGTTCCACTACGATTGGCACTGGTTTTGGGACACGGGCAACGCCGAACTTGGAAACAACAACATTCACTCGCTCGATATCTGTCGTTGGGGGCTTGGCGTGAAGGGATTGGGGAATAGCGTCTTGAGTTATGGTGGACGATTCGGATATACCGATGTCGCCGAGACGCCGAACACCCAAGTAGGCATCTTCGATTTTGGTGATAAGACGATCGTTTCGGAAACGAGAGGTCTTAAGTGCGCACCGTTTCATCCGAAGGTCAAGTCGATGTGGTTCTTCTATGGAACGGAAGGAATCATTGCGGACACGCACCTCTTAGATCCGAATGGTGAAGTCATTCGACCGTTTGAGGGTAAAGAGGGAAATCATTTTGCGAATTTCTTGAATGCGGTTCGAAGTCGCCGACAGACCGACCTAGCTGCCGATATCCTCGAAGGCCACCAGTCGACGGCGCTTTGCCATACCGCCAACATTTCGTATCGACTCGGCCAAGTTGCGTCGACTTCCGATATCCAAAAGGGACTCGGGGAAATCAAAGTGCATGATAATGTCCTCGAAACCTTCGATCGAACCTGTTCACATCTCAAGGAGTCGAAAGTCGATCTCGAACAACTGCGATTTACCCTTGGAAAGCATCTTAAGATCAACGGCGACCAAGAAAACTTTGCTGACGATCCAAAAGCCAACGCAATGCTTACTCGCGAGTATCGGGAACCCTTCGTGGTACCGAACGCTCACGTCGACTTAAGCATGGCAAGTACTTGATCGTGGACGTGGCCGTTGCTGCCAACGCCGTTGCCGGTTTGGATGCTCGGTACGCCTTGCCAATCCGTGTAGCGCCCGCCTGCCTCTTCGATAACGGGCATCACAGCAGCGACGTCCCACGGATTTACGATCGGGTCGACCATTACTTCGGCGCGACCGGTAGCAACTAGCAAGTATCCGTAGCCATCGCCCCAAGTCCTTGTCACGTACGCTGCATCGGATATTCGATCGAAAGCGGATCTTGCATCGCGACGATCGAAGGTATCGACTTGCGATGTCACGAACAACCCTTCGCCAAGGTCCGATTGTCGAGAAACACTTGCCCGACTCCATGCGGTACTTCCATGTGAATACCAAGCGCCCTGTCCGATCGCTGCAATCACGATCTCATCTAGCGCCGGAATGTAGATCACGCCGATGGTTGGTTTTCCGTTGCGAGTGACGCCTACCAGCGTCGAGTAGAGTGGCACGCCCGAGATGAAGCTCTTGGTACCATCGATCGGATCGATAATCCAACGATACTCGGATTCCCCGCCAGCTTCACCGAACTCTTCACCCAGGATTGCATCGTGAGGATATCGCATCGCCAACTCACGTCGAATCTCTTGCTCGGCTTCTTTATCGGCAATGGTTACCGGCGAAGCGTCGCTTTTGCGTTCGACTTGGAAGCCATTCGTTCGAAAGTATCGAAGGGTGGACTGTCCGGCGGCGACCGCCAGACGAACCGCGGTTCTCAAGCGTGCATCATGGATCGAAGCTAAATGGTCCGGTAACTCGGGCGGCATTGCGAATCTGTCTCAGAAAATAGGAAACGAAAAAAGCCGGGTTATGATCGTTTGCGAGTTGATCACTACCCGGCTTATAAAACGACAAGTCAAACATTCGAGTAGCCGAATTCATTAGAATTCGGCTGTAGCTCGATGATCAACGACAACAGCGATTCTTCCGAAGTTTGACAACTTCGGCTACGGCTGGCAACCCTCACTTGGGCAAAGATAGGCTAATTGCGATATCCTCGGGATTCTCGATCCCCTCCGCCACGTGAATCGCGTCCGCCTCCACCGCCTCCACCACGATAGCCACCGCCACCGCCACCGCCACCTCCACCGCCGCGATAACCTACGCCTGGTCGGTCCTCGCGTGGTTTCGCTTCGTTACACGAAATCCGTCGTCCTGCAAT
>JANPLJ010000044.1:0-1599 GCA_031426475.1 Pirellulaceae bacterium
ATCACGAGGCCGGACATACATTGGCAGCTTGGTTTTTACCGGGTGCCCATCGTGTCTATAAAGTAACGATCATTCCGCGTGGACAATCTTTGGGAAGCACGCAAATCATGCCTTCCGAAGACAAGATGAATATGGCTGAAAGCGAGATTCGCGATCAACTGGTCGTCCTGTTAGGCGGTCGCGCAGCCGAACGTGTTATTTATGATGAAACTTCAGCAGGCGCCGAGAACGATTTAGAGCGAGCGACAGCCTTGGCTCGACGGATGGTTGGGCATTGGGGGATGAGTTTGAAGCTAGGCCCTGTCTCCTATAAAACTTCCGCAGAAGATCCGTTTCTGGGACGCGAGATTCACCAGCAACGTCAGTTCAGCGAACAAACTCAAGAGACGATCGATTCGGAAGTAGGCGATATTCTGCGAACAGCCGAACGCAAATCGATCGATCTTCTCCATCTGAAGCGACATGAACTTGAGCTTGTCAAGGATGCCTTGATGGAGCAGGAAGAGCTCGACGAAAATCAGCTTACAGAGTTGATCGGCCCCAGCATCCATGCCGCCAAAAAAGGGATCGAAGTACCGCCAGCCGAAGTCGTTGCCTAGCGATAATACCAACGCTCAGGATAACACCAACGCTCAGCGATAACACCAACGCTCAGCGATGACGCGAAACCTAATCGATGACGTCAACGATGAGGGATAACGCCAACGCAGTTACCGCAGCCGAATT
Organism: Pirellulaceae bacterium; assembly: GCA_031426475.1. GTDB lineage: Bacteria > Planctomycetota > Planctomycetia > Pirellulales > Pirellulaceae > JAIYDQ01. The sequence goes on from JANPLJ010000044.1 coordinate 727, forward strand.
CGTCAGAATTTGGACGAAGCTCGAAAGGCATCGGGCTCGGTCACTCTTGAAGCTTTGCTTATGAACCGCAAAGCGTTCGATTACAATATAAGCCTATGAAAACGAACCCATTTTTCTTGGTCGTTTTGATTGTGGTACTCCCATTGGCTTTGCTTACTTGGGCAGCTCGTTACATTGCTCGCAACGAGCAGCTGATGGGTCAGCAGCGTTTGCAGCAGTTGATGACTCAGCGGCTGGACGAAATCAACGATCAGATTGCAAGGCATTTCGCAAGTGTTGCTCGAGATCTAAATCCACTCACCAAGATCGACTCGTCAGATATCGAAAAACTGCGTGAGTTGAACCGACGCGAACCACGCTTCTTACAGCTTTTCATCCTGTCCCGTGACGGCGAGCTGCGATTTCCTGATCCGTTGCAAACCTTAAATTCTTCTGAGTCGAGTTTCTTGCTCAGAACCTCCAAAATGTTCACTGACCGAGATCTCGTGACGGCGATCTCTTTGGTTGATGCAACGGAAGGCTGGTTTGTTTGGTATTGGGATCGCGGACAAAATCTGATTTTCTGGCAGCGTCTTTCGTCGGGCGAAGTGATCGGTGTTGCGTTGGAGCACGCGCGTTGGGTGGCTGACCTGATCGGAGACTTACCTGAAACCAAACGGTCCTCGGCTCGTTCTCTTGCAAAAGGTCCAGATCTCGAATCGGGTCTACGGTTGGTGGATGCCACATCGTCGGTGGTCTATCAGTGGGGGAAAATACCTGCAGGCGATGAATCGACAAAGCCGTTTTGTGAGATCGCGGTTGCGTCGCCATTGAGTTCATGGCGACTGCAATGTTTGGTCGCACCCGATCAACAACGACTGGCGACGGATCAAG
>JANPLJ010000045.1:0-5012 GCA_031426475.1 Pirellulaceae bacterium
GATCCAAAATGCCACACCAACACTTTCAAAACTCGCGACCGGCTTCGCCGTCTGATCGCCGCTGCGCGAAAAATATCCGCCCAGAACCGCTCGGCATATGCTTATTTAAGGACTAGCTTTGAATGAAAGCTGGACAAGGCACAGGGCTAGAGCAGCCCATCAGCCGATCCTGCTCACTAAGTTTTCGTACTTTGATTGAGCTTGGTCATCGAACGTTGTACTCGATCGACCGGATCTGTTCTTTGGTTTGATCTTGCCCAGGCTTTCAAAGCCCCTCGTTCGGCAATTGCCGCAAGCACAACAACGTATTGGTTCAACAACTCTGGCTAGCCCCAGGGTCAATTCAAACATGATGGATCGCGTGGTCGCGTCAAACATCGCCTCGTGATAGTCATCGCGCAAACAATGCCTACAGTAAGCAAAAACTTCGTTCGACTCATCCGGATCAAAATTCATGATGGTTTCTAAGAGGACACCGATTCAACTAGGTAACGACAAGAAGATCTGGCGCATCGGAGAGAGATGCTGTTATTCATAGAATAGGGATAATCTACTAAAATGGAAGCTTCTGCTTCTGATAAAATGTCCTCAAAGAATCTGAACATTCTGCAAATTATCTTTGTAACGACTTTTCTGTAGGAAACGGCGTGTTTCCGAAGGATTTACGCGTGACTTGTGCGCCGTTAAGACACATCTAGGGTGACGAACTAGCTACAGAGGATTTGGCTAGACATCTGGGGGCAAATTGTCGGGGGACACAGAAGAACCAAGTCAAATCGGATTACTCCAAACGAGAGCTCTTTTTGAGACTTTTTTCTCATTGTGACGCGTTCAGTATCCAATCCCCAGGCTGACGGCCGGCGTTCAGGCAAGAAAGCCTGGATTAAGAGTGTCGCCGTTCAGATGCTCGAGAGCGGTAGCGATTGTTCTCGGTGCGTCATCGCGAGCCACAATGGTTTGTACTTCTCGGCAACGCTTTTGAGTTTCCGTGTCCGACAATAATTGCTCCAAGTGTCTAACCAGGTTTGGAGGATTGAATTGCTGGTTTTGAAGTACCTGTGCAACCCCTAAACGCTTTAGCCGTTGGGCCATATCGGGTTGATCGTTCACACGCGGACGAACCAAATGCGGAATGCCAGCCAACAACCCTTGGGCCGCCGTACCGATACAACCACTGTGGACAATCGCGCGACACTTTGACAATACTTCGCGGAGCGGGGCATAGGCAGCATGATGGACCGTCCGAGGTAAACTCCCGACAGCGCCGGGATCTGCCTTATCGAGGATCAATGCACGAACATTGAGTTGCTGGCACGCTTTGATGGCTGTTGTGTAAAACGATGACGCACCTGGTCCAACCGATCCCGGTACGAAGCAAACCGGCGGCGATCCCGTATCGAGAAACTTCTGGACTCGCTCAAGGACCGTTGTGTCGCCGGGTGGATCCCAGGCCGTGTGTCCAACAAACTTGACGCGACACTGCCAGTCGGCTTGCGCTGGCACGTAGATTTCGTTGAATAAGCCGAGCACAAGATCGGGCGAGAACCACCAACCATTCATACAACGCGGAACGTACGGCACATGAAGTTCGTCGCAAAACGCTCGAATCGATTTCCCTAAGAGTGGTTCGATAAAAAAGGCATCCGCAAACCAATATTGGAAACGCTTCATCCAACGAGGCATTCCGTCGGGCATCCACAATTGAGATATAATCGGCGGCTGAGCGACCGAACGCAGCAAAAATGGATTGAGGATGCACGTTGCCAACGGGACATTCAAGACGTCGCGTGCGATGCGTGCACCAAGGCTCCATGCTGGAGCCGCGACAACCGTCTCACCGGGTCGTTGTATATCTCGAATCGCCTCGAATGTTTCTCGCATTGTCCCTGTCGCGCCCCACTGCATCGCAGCCTTCCAGGACTGTCTCGGGTTGTGAACTCGGGGATCGCTGCGCAACTCATTCCAATCAAGACGCTCACCGATGGGTATGAACGAGATCGATTCCTGTTCGGCAATGTCGCGAAAGGCAGGATTCGTCAGAAGAAAAACTTCGTGTCCCCGCTGCAACAATTCTCGCCCGACAGCTATGTAGGGATGAACGTCTCCTGACGTACCGCATGGATTCAGCAAGAACCTAGGCATGAATCAGTTTCTTTAGTTGATCGATCCATCGTGGAATCGCTTCCTTCGGTTCCTCTTGGGCTTCATATTCCAATGCCACCCATCCGCTGTAGCCTGCGTCGCGCAGGATTGAAAGGACTCGCTTCAGATCAGTGGGCTGACGAACTCCATCAGGAAAGATCTCCACTTTGATTTGGGCGTTAACGGCATACGGCGCAATTTGTGCTAGTTCCGCATAGGGATCCACCGACGAACGAAAATTCCCGGAATCGAAATTGACGGCCAAGGCTTCCGAGTGAACTTGTCGTAAGATCGTCAACAACCCGTCGGCAGTTGCGGTAACTCCGCCGTGATTCTCAAGAGCTAACGTCATCCCCTTGCTAGCCGCATAATCGCAGACTTTCTGCAGGTTCCCAGCGCATCGAGTCAACGTCGCTTCGAGCTCTGCATCTTTGGGCAGCTTGCCGGCGAAAACCCGGATCACCGAGACACCCAAGGCTGAATAACGGTCTATCCAGAGCTTCGTATGCTCGATGTCGGCATCCAAGCCGGGGCCGTCGGCTTGGCAAAAGTCATTCCGAATAGCGCCACCAGAAATCGTGACTCCCGCTTTCTGACAATGCAGTTTCAACTTCGCGAGCAACTCGGGGCCGAATTCGTTGGGAAAGTAGTACGACGTGAGCTCCGCTCCATCGACGCCTAACGAACGGCAATAGTCGACGAACTGAAAAAGATCCATCGCTTGCTTCCCTTCGGAATCGATCTTCATGTACTCGCGCATCGAATAGGCAGCCAACGCCAGTCGCAGTTGACCAGGCTTGGCGCGATCGAGCGGTTCAATCCCAACAGCGTTTGACGGCAACCAGGCATTTGCAAAAAGCGAAACGGATGAAACGCCAGCAGCCCGAATCAGGATGTCGCGACGGAGGAGCATTGTTTGTATCTTTCAAGTTGCGAGAGGTTTGTTCAATTTCGAGAGACTATACTTCCAAACGTCGCGAATAATCGACTCGATGTCTTTCTGAGGCGCGTACTGGATGTCTTCGCGAATCCGACTGAGATCCGGAACGCGACGACGGATATCCTCGAAATCTTGGTCGTATGCGTCGGTGTACGATTGATGCTGGATGGAAGCGTCCGGATTCACGATGCGGCGAACCCAGTTTGCCAATTCCAGGATTGTCACCGGCTGGTCCGAACCGATATTGTAGATTTTTCCATGAGTCGATGGTGTCTCCATCAATTGAACCACGGCATTCACGACATCGTCGACGTGTGCGAAGCAACGTTGCTGGAGCCCATCGTCGTGAACGACCAGCGGGTTCCCTGCGATCGCTGCGTCGACAAAGCGAGGAAGGACCATACCGTAGGCTCCGGTCTGCCGTGGACCGACAACATTAAAGAACCTGCCGATGACGATCGGCATCTGGTGTTCTCGGACGCATGCCAGCGCCAGAAATTCGTCGATCGCTTTGCTGACACCGTAGCTCCAACGCGGTTTAGTCGTTGCACCGAAGACAAGATCGTCTTGTTCGTTCCAGATGCTCTTGGGGTTTTTGCCATAAACTTCGCTGGTACTTGCCAAGAAAAACGGCAAGCGACGTCCACGCTTCAATTGTTCTCGAAGCGTTTCCAAGAGCAATTGCGTTGGATAGATATTGCGATGGATCGACTCGTACGGTGACTTGGCTATCAAGGCGACCCCAACGGCTGCAGCCAAGTGGTAAACCGCATCGACCTTTTCGCACAACTGCGAAACCAGCTCTGGGTTCCCAAGATCTGCATGCAACAGCGACAATTTGGACCCAAGGGCAAGATGGGCAAGGTTGGCGGCTTGTCCCGTACTAAGATCGTCAACAACCGTGACCGAATCTCCCCGGATAAGGAAATATTCGGTAAGGTGCGACCCGATAAAGCCTGAACCGCCGGTGACTAGTACATGCATATGAGATGATTTTCCGTCGAAATGAAAGCAAACCTTAGAATAGTCGAAGCGTACTCGAAAGTGGAGTGATCGTTTTCCTTGCCGGGAGCTTTTCGTCGGCAGCGTGAATAGTTGGCTTCGAACCTCCCAGTTTTTTCGATTTGCCGGTAAACTAAAGTCCGATAGTAACGTTTGTCATTGTCCTAATGTTCTTATAACGTTCGCCCGTCACGTCAATGTTTGCGATCCACGAAAAAGGTTGTGAGAATGCCCTACTCTAGCTTTCATCGAAATAATATTGCCTCGGAATCTATGCAATTTCGCAAACCGATTTGGGGTGCCTGGACGATTGCGATCGCTTTGTTGCATTTCGTTTCGTTTTCGTCCGTCACTCTGGCACAGACTCCGCGCAGCAGCCCGAGCACGACGAAGAAAGCAATACCGCCACGCAAGCTCACCGAGGCCGAGAAGGCAGCCCAAGCGGTTCTGAATGCGTACACCGACGCCGCCAACTTCCAGAATAGCGGCGCCTACCCACTCGCAATCGAGGCTTGGCAGAAACTTCTCAAGGATTTCCCAAAAGACCCTTTGGCGTCCAAGGCTCGTCACTACTTGGGCTTGTGTTACTTGCGAATCGAGAAGCCTGACTTCGATTTGGCTGCCAAATACCTGCGTGCTGCTCTTGAAGATAAGAAGTTAGAAGTTCGCGAAGAAGCCCTGGTCGAATTGGGACGAGCTCTCTCGCAAAGTGCGATACAAGCCGAGGGAGACTCGAAGAAAAAGAAGTTTGAAGAAGCATCGAACGTCTTTGCCGCGTTCCTCGAAAGCTATGCCGACGGCAGCTATGCCGACCAGGCTCTCTTCTACGCCGGCGACGCCGAATTCCAGCTGGGTCGTTTCGAACGCGCCGCGAATCTTTTTCGCCGATTAGTAGATACGCCATCGATGGCCAAATCCGCGTTGAGAC
>JANPLJ010000046.1:0-1567 GCA_031426475.1 Pirellulaceae bacterium
TCGAACTCACTTCCAACGAACCATGAAACACACACTCTCCATCATCATTGTTGTGCTACTCTCGCCATTTGCAGCCATTGCCGCTCCATCGAAGCCCAACATTGTCATTATCTTGCTCGATGATCTCGGCTCCGCTGATCTCGGCTGCCAGGGAAGCAAGGACTTGGTGACCCCGAATATCGATCGACTCGCTTCATCCGGCGTACGTTTCAAGCAAGCGTATTCGAACGGTTCGTTTTGTACTCCTACGCGAGCCGCCTTGATGGGATGTCGCTATCAGCATCGCTTTGGAGTCGAGGCGCTAGCAAGCGGTGGCGCACTGAATACATTGCCGCCGCAGGTTAAGACTTTGCCGGAGAGGTTGCAAGAAGCAGGTTATCGGACATGCTTTGTCGGGAAATGGCACTTGGGAGATCGTCAAGAAGGATGCCGGCCGGAGCAGCAGGGCTTTGACGAAACGCCTGTGTCAGCCAGGAATGCCACGGAGGACCGAGCAATCCGTCAAGGGAAGCTCGCGGCCGACTTCATCGAGCGGCATAACGATGACATGAAGCCGTTCTTTCTGTACCTCGCCTATAATGCCCCGCACGTTCCCGTAGCGGCTTCGAAAGAGTACGTTCAGCGTTTTGCTCACATTCAAGACGAGCGTCGCCGGATGTATGCGGCCATGGTGAGCACGGCGGACGATAGTGTCGGCATCGTTCTGAAGGCACTCGAGAAATCTGGCAAACTTGCCAACACGCTCATCATGTGTTCGAGCGACAACGGCGGTCCGACAACTCGCAACGGCGTCAACGGATCGAACAACGCGCCTCTTCGAGGTTCGAAGTGCGAAACTTTCGAAGGCGGGATCCGTGTCCCGTTACTGATGCAGTGGCCGAATGTTCTTCCTGCAGGTAAGACTTTCGATTCACCCGTCATCAGTTTTGACATGAGCGCCACAGCGCTTGAGGCAGCGAGTGCCGATGCGTCGCAAACCGATGGGGTTGACTTGACGGCATATCTGCTTGGAGCCAAGACTGGATCGCCTCACGACAAGCTCTTCTGGCGCAGTCGCACGATGGACAACAACTACGCGGTTCGGCAGGGAAATTGGAAGTTTGTTCACTCAACTTCACACGAATTCAGCCCCGAAGGCACCGACCGCACGTATGAAAAAGATCCTCCATCCCGTAGGCTAGTCGCCCGCGACATGCTCTTCGATCTGGATACCGATCCACACGAGGCGCACGACTTGGCGGCGATGCAACCTGCGAAACTCAACGATCTAAAAAACCACTTTCAAGCGTGGAGCGACGAAGTCGATGCTGATAGCCGCAAACTAGGCGTAGAATCACCCCGTGACACGCAACGATGAGTCAAGGACGTTTGCTGCTGGATAGGGCCAGTCTGAGCCACGAGCCGGTGTCGTTGCAGAAAGCTTGGGAAGCCCCGAAACGAAAAAACCCTTGGAAAACCAAGGGTTTGACATGTCTAGGCTGCTTGCGGCGTTTGCTGGCATGACCAGTCTAATAGGCGATGAGGGACTCGAACCCCCGACCCTCTCGGTGTAAACGAGATGCTCTAA
>JANPLJ010000047.1:0-4068 GCA_031426475.1 Pirellulaceae bacterium
GAATCTGAATGGCAGAATCAGATGCTTTTGGCGAGAGCTTCACTTGCCACGATCGTGCTTCGCGAAGCCGAGTTGGATGTCAATCGTCAGAAGCTAAAAGATACACAAGTTTTCTCGCCAATACCGACGGTCGAACTTAGCGAGGCAGACCGATTTTACTCCATCGCGCAGCGAATGGTTTCGGAAGGCACGATGGTTCGCCCTGGTGATCCACTTTTTCGGCTTATTCTCGGTCGAAGCGTCAAGGTGAGTCTACGAATACAGGAAAGACACAATCAATCGATAGTCCAAGGGCAGCAAGTTGAAATCGACATTTCTTCTGAAGGCGATGTCGTGCAAGGAATCATCACGCGAATCAGTCCCGTGGTCGATCCGTTGACGCGAACCTTCATCGTCGAAATCGAAGTCCCCAATGAAGAATCGAAACTGAAGCCGGGTGGCTTTGTTAAAGCCAGGATATTCACTGGCCAAGAAGAACGTGTTCCCACGATCCCAATCGTCGCGCTCGATACATTTGCAGGTCTCAACAAGGTTTTCACCATCGAGCAGGAAAAAGCGAAGGAGCATTTGGTTCGAATTGGCGTTCAGAACGATGATTGGATCGAAATTGTCGAGCCGGTTCTAGCGGAAGGGGCTATGGTCGCCACCAGTGCGCAGCGGATGCTTTCCGACGGTGTATCGGTAAAGGTAAAGAGTTTGAAACCGACTGAGACCGAGCGACCTAGCGAGAGTGCATCGCAAGTAACAACGCCATCGGAAATTAAGCGATGACGCTGTCGGAGATCTGTATTCGAAGACCTGTCTTTACGTGGGTCCTCGTCGCAATTCCCGTCGTTTTGGGGATCGTCGCCTACACCGAGTTGAGTGTCGACCTGTTTCCCAAAGTTGATTTCCCAGTGATTGCCATTTCTGCCGCTTTGCCGGGAGCGAGCGTTGAAGAAATGGAATCGACAGTGACGAAGCCGCTGGAAGAAGTAATCAATACGATATCAGGAATCGATGAACTTCGTTCGATCACACGTGAAGGATCCTCGACGGTGATTGTTCGATTTGTGCTCGACAAGAGCGGCGACGTCGGTGCGCAGGAAGCCCGCGATAAGATTTCTTCGATTATTCGCGGACTTCCGGATGGCATGGACGTTCCCATCGTCAACAAGTTTGACCTGGATGCGGCTCCTATTATTACCATCGGAGTCTCCGGCAATCGAGATCTCCGTGAAGTCACCGAGATCGCCAAGCGCTTGATTCAAGAACCGCTTCAAACAGTGGCAGGAATAGGCAATGTTTTTCTGACCGGCGGACGAAGCCGAGCCATCAATATTCGAATTGATATGGATCGACTGCGAGCTTACAACATTTCCGTCGAAGAAGTTCGTATCGCACTAGCGACGCAAAACGTCGAATCCCCCGGCGGCATCGTCGACCAAGGCCAGCGTGAATTGATTCTGCGAACTCTCGGAAGGATCGAAAAATCCGAAAGATTCAACGACCTTATCGTCGCCAATCGAGATGGTGTCTCGATTCGCATTCGGGATATCGGTGTCGCTGAAGACACCTTTGAAGTACCACGCGGCTTGAGTCGAATGAATGGCAAGAACGCGGTGAGTCTATTCGTTCAAAAGCAGTCGGGCACCAATACGGTCGCGATTTCGGAAGCGGTTCAAGAACGACTCGAAAAAATTCGACCGACCTTGCCGCCGGATATCCAAGTTGAAACCATCCAAGATCAAGCTCGGTTTATTCGAGAATCGATGGATGAAGTCAAATTCCATTTGCTGCTCGCATCCGTACTGGTAGGTGGAACGATTCTTCTTTTCATTCGTGACTGGCGGACAACGATTATCGCAACGCTGGCCATTCCGACGTCGATCATTCCCACGTTCTTGTTCATGCAGTACATGGACTTCTCGCTCAACAATATCACGATGCTAGGTTTGATTTTGGCGATCGGAATTGTTATTGATGATGCGGTGGTCGTTCACGAGAACATCTTTCGTCACATGGAAGAAGATGGGCTGGACGCCATGACCGCCTCGCGGCTTGGTACGAAGGAAATCGCACTGGCGGTGCTAGCGACGAGTCTCTCGTTGGTTGTCATTTTCGTGCCGGTGGCATTTATGGGTGGAATGGTCGGGCGATTCTTTAGTAGCTTTGGACTGACCGTAGCATTCGCGATTCTGATGAGCTTGTTTGTCTCCTTTACCTTGACGCCGATGCTTTGTTCGCGATTCTTGAAGCTAGATCCAAAGGTGTTAGGCCAGACGAACTCGAAGTCGGGTTGGCTGTATCGCGGATTCGATCGCTTCTATGGATTCTGTCTTCGATGGGCATTGCGACATCGATGGTGGACTGTTGCAATTTGTATCGCAGTCATCGCCTCCATCGTACCTATCGCAATGAATCTCGGCGCGAATCTTGTACCTCGTGATGACCAAAGCGAATTTCAAGTCGGTTTTATTACACCCGAAGGCTACTCACTCGATCGAACGAATACACTCGTCACCGAAATCGAAGAACGTTTGGCAAAGCTGCCCGGTGTAGTCAGTCGCTTCGTATCGATAGGCGAAAGCAATGGTGTCAAGGGGCAAGGTGATGTCACTCGAGGTTCCATTTACCTACGAATGCGAGAGCTGGACGAACGAAAGTTTACGCAGTTCGATTTGATGCGAAGAGCTCGGCAGATTTTGCTCGATTACCCTGAGTTGCGTACTTCCGTATCCGATGTTTCCGCCATCGGCGGGGGGGCAAATGGTGATAGTCGCATTTTTCAAATCAGTCTTCAAGGTCCAGACATTGCACGACTGGCGACCTATGCGGATGAATTAACGAGCAAGCTACGCAAGCTTCCCGGTTTAGTGGATATTGATTCGACGTTATCACTAAGAAAGCCGGAAATCCAAGTCAACATCGATCGTGAACGAGCGATGGATTTGGGAATTCCTGTCCAAACGGTCGCGAGTACACTTCGCATACTCGTCGGTGGACAAATCGTATCGACCTTCAAAGATGATTCCCAGCAATACGATGTTTGGCTTCGCGCCGATAAACCTTTTCGAGCGAGCCGTCGAGAACTCGAGTCATTATCGATTCCTTCTCTCAAAGCTGGTCAGGTAGAACTGTCAAGGCTTGCCGAGTTGACGGAGCAGCAAGGGCCTACCCAGATCGATCGTTTGAATCGACAGCGAACTGTCACCATTCTGGCCCATCCCGATGAAGTCTCGCTCAACGACGCAGTCAACTATACCAACCAAGTCATTTCCGATATGAATCTCCCGCCCGAATACCAGCGGGTGTTCGGTGGTCAAGCGGATTTGCTCGCGGAGACCGCATACTACTTTATGGTCGCGTTGGCTTTGAGCACCACTTTCATGTATTTGATTCTCGCCGCACAATTCGAAAGCTGGATACACCCGATCAGTATCTTGGTGTCTCTGCCGATTACCATCCCATTCGGTTTGTTGTCGCTTCTCTTGTTTCAAACGCCGATGGATTTGTATGCTATGTTTGGGCTTTTTATGTTGATTGGAATCGTCAAGAAGAACGGAATTTTACAGATCGATAAGACTAACGAATTGCGCCGCGACGGTATGAGCGACCGTACCCAAGCCATCCTGGAAGCGAATCATACGCGGCTTCGTCCTATTCTGATGACGACTGTCATGCTGATGGCAGCCATGATTCCGATCGCGTTGGGAAGTGGGCCAGGAGCGAGTGCTCGCGCAAGTATGGCCAAGGTAATTATCGGCGGCCAAGCGTTGTCGCTCTTGATTTCGCTCATCGCGACACCGGTAGCCTATACGATTTGGGACGATCTCAAAATCCGGCGTAGACGCGTGTAATTTGGTTCATCGTCTCACCGCTTCTTGTTTTTGCCGCTCTTTTTCGGAACGACCGGCGTAACGTCGCACGAGACAACTTCCAATTCAGGCAATGCGATTTTCGCACCAACGCCATCAAAAACCACTGGAATGACTTCTTTCGATACGGCTGCGTCGTAGACGAGCCCAAGATACTTGTGTGCAGGTGTCGATAGTCGCAGGATCCAGCCGAAGAAATTTACGCGAAGTC
>JANPLJ010000048.1:0-1799 GCA_031426475.1 Pirellulaceae bacterium
GCTGGTGACCGCCGGTGGTTTGGGGCCCGATGGTCAATGGCTGGAAGCGAAGAAGTCGTGCTTGCTACCTCGCCGTGTGTTGATGAAGAAGTTTCGTGGCAAGTTCAAATCGATGTTGAAAGACGCGATACTTGCAGGCAAGATCAAGCTACCAGACTCGATGAGTGGCGAGTCGTTTGAATGGATGCTGAAGAAGGTGACGACAGTCGACTGGAACGTCAAGATACTGAAACGGTACAAGAGTGGAGTCGGAGTAGCGACGTATTTAGCGAGGTATTTGAAAGGTGGTCCGATTGGGAACTCACGACTGCTGGAGATCGACGACGACTTCGTTAGGTTTCGCTATCGGTTAGGAAGCCATGAAGGTGGCGATGGAACGATCCAAGGGACAGCGAGTCTGGAAATCGACGAGTTCATCAAACGGCATCTGGAGCATATCCCGCCGCGTCGTCTGCAGACCGTTCGCGGCTACGGGTTGTATAGCGGCAACCAACATTCTCGGATCGACGAAGCTCGCGAGGCATTGGGGATGGCTCGAGCGACGGACGACGAAGCAGGGGAAAAGACGAGTTGGCAAGACATATGCGAACAATCAGGGATGGTCGATGTCTGTCGATGTCCGAAGTGTGGCGCTAAGCTGATCTCGCACAGCGAATTCAAAGCAGGCCGTGGCCCACCGAGAATCCTGAAGGTTCCCAAGCCAGCAGCAAACTCATCGGAGGCGGCATGATGCGGCATCCAGTTCGTGTCAAGGAACTAACTAGCGTCACCCGGGATACCGAAGGTCCGCGCGTTCCTATCTCTCCCAAGAGCTCGCCGGTCAAAAGAGGCGACTTTTCGGCACACCAACCCGTCCGGAATTGTGGTAAAATCCTAAGGGTACCCTGAACGCCACGTCGACTGGCAGCACAAAAGGCCAGTTCAACAAAGCGTTGCACCGAATCTGCGACGATGGTTTCTCGAGGTTCCAAGACCGCTTCCTCGTGCAAACCCGCGAAGCTGCAGATCGGTGAACTTAAACGTTATCCGACAGATGTCTGTGCCGAACCCTTACTCCTCTCCTGACGATCCCGCTCAAATTGTTCACAGCGGCGTTCCTCGCCTCGCAATTGTCTGGCGTCGCCCCGTATATGTTCTAATCTTGGCGTTACTGGGCTACATCTTGCCGTTTTTCGTACTGTTCGCACGTGACGTATTTGAAAACGGGAATCAAGCGTTTTTGGATCTGCGGAACCTGCCTCTGAACTTACTGGCTGTGCATTGGCCATTCACAATCGCCAGCTGGGCGTTACTAATACCGAATGTTTGTTGCATGGCATTTGCCGGTTTCACTGCGCACTCGCTATTTATCTCCCGTTCTTGTCGCTTGTTGCACTGCGTTTGGGTATGGCTGGTTTTGGCGACAATGATTGGTTACGCAATCACACTTGTCGTTTTGACTGTACATAATCCGATTCCGCGAGCATGGTCTGCGGAGTGGACTAATCTTGCTTCTTCGGCGATGATTATGTTGTTGCCGCTAGTTACTTGGGGCGTTCACTCGTCGTCGACTCGCAACATAACACGCACTGCAGGAAACGGATAACCATGACGTGCAACGGAGGACGGCATCGGGCGTTTTCAAATGAAAAATCAAACCGCTGTCGCCGCTGACGTCAAACGTTATCCGCTGAACGGCGTTGACTATTTGGCGACCTGGAATTTCAAGCATATAATGAATCCATCGACCCAACATCTGATTGACGCAATTTGCCGTGATATGGGTTACGAACCACCTACAATTTGTACACCCGAGCAAC
>JANPLJ010000049.1:0-2638 GCA_031426475.1 Pirellulaceae bacterium
TCCGATGAGGTGAACGTCACTCCATCGGAACCGGTTGGCAGAATGGCCCAACCGTGGTTTGTCGACGGGTTCGCTTTCCAAGCTTGCAAGCTTGCTAGCACATTGAACGAAAGCGTCCCCACCTGCGATGAACCGGACGAAGTGTCGGGTGCCGCAACCGCTTCCAAACCATCAGCCTGTATACCTCCTAGTCGAGTATTCCACGTGTCGCCTTCCGACCAAGTGGAAAGCATTCGATGCAGATTCATATTGTTGACGCTGCCATTAGCGACATCCAACTCCAGAGTCGCTGAACGGAGCCGAGCATTCATTGGAATCTGCCCTGCGCCGTTGCCGAATATGGCTTCAAATCGGAGTAACGCTTGAGCATCGAAGCCTGTGGATACCGGATCGTCGCCGTCGACATTCAATAGCGTCGCCGTAGCATTACCGGTTGTCGGTGTATTTTGATGAACAAAAGTGTCGAACGTTCCAGCATAACCATTGACTTCTTGCTCGAACGTCGCCGATGACGTAACTTCTTTTTCTAATTGGAATGAATCGATGACAGCCCCGTCGTTTGCTGCGACGTAGCTGACGGTCAGCGTGTTTGGCGTCACGTCGATCTTCGAAAATCCCAATCTGGCTGGCACGGGTGTCGATGCCGAGTAACCGCTCGCGACGAATGGGAACTGGCTGTAGTTTCCAGAACGAATCTCGACGCCGCCAAGGCCTGAGACAAGCTGAGGAAGCCCTTCGTCCACATTGAAATGATCATCTTCACCTCGATTTGAGTAAGTTGCGACTCCATTGATTTGCCCAGTCAGCGGATACGTCCAGCTGTAGGTATGTGAGTGACCAGTCATGAATAGATCCACGCCAGCTGCCTTTAATCGGTTGACGACTTGCTGGTAATAATTTCCGCTGGGTGCCTCTGGTTTGTCGGGGACTCCTGCCAGTGGATGATGGCCATAGACGATTTTCCAGCGAGCGTTGGAAGCATTCAGATCCGCAACGACCCATTTCAGCAGTCCGTCAAGTCGCACCGGATCGGTATAGCTGTTGGTATCGAATGTGACGAAATGAACGTTGCCATAGTCCCAAGAAAAACTGTGCTCCGGTCGCTCCGAAGCAGGTGGTGCAGCGGGCGCGGTTACTCCCGCGACCGGTATTGGGACCGAGAAGTTTTGTTCGCTGGGCAAGCCTGATGCAATACCAACATCATGGTTGCCCAACCCCAGGTAGTCGATGTGCCCCGCCATCCACTGGGCCGCTTCTGGATTCACGGAAGGACTAAAGCGAGCGTCAGATTCGGAATGCGACCCGAAATTGTAAACGTTATCGCCGAGCAAAACACTAAAAGCCGGATTCACCTGGTTGATCCGCGATTGGACCTGACGAAAACCGGTGGCCGCTCCGTTGGCGGAATCGCCATAGGCTGCGAACGAGAATGCAGTTTGATCACCGGCCTGCAATCGAGTGTGGAATGTGCTCCCGTACTCGCCGACAACGACGTCGCCTCGCCGATGCTGAACACGGTATTCATAGTCTGAATTCCAATTCAATCCAGTAATCGAAGCAGATCGAACGTCTCGGTCTTCGACCTCCGTAGCGATCGGTGAGTTTAGCGTTGTTGTTTGCCACGCTGTCGCACCGAAAGCCCGGAATGTGACCGTGAATCCATCTTGCGTCCCTGATCCTCCCGGAATTGTTTGCCAAAGCACATCTACTCGGTCGAGCTCGCTGCCCGCGTAGCCCACCAACGGAGCGTTGCCTGGTTGTAATCGTGGATTGTGTTTGAGCGTGTATTGTGGCACACTGGCAACAGCGAACGACTTTGTGAATGGATCGAGTCCAACGCTGAGCGAGTTTGAAATAGCGCCGGCTGAAATACTCACCGAATGGGGTCCGTCGGCAAGCAACGGCAAAGAGAACTCAACTGTATCGGCATCAATTATGTTGATTGCAATCGCGGGTTGCGAGCCATCGACAACCAAATCCGTGGGTGCAATCGATGCCGGATTTACCGGTTGATTGAAATCGGCTACCAGCTTAAAACCGACCGCATAGACGTCGGCATTGAGAATTGAAAAAGCGAACGGTAGACGCGGTTCAAGCGTTTCAAAAAAAAGTCTTCGAAAAAGTACCTGTTTGCGAATGGAACGTGACATCGGGGAGAGTAAGTTCCAAAAAAAGCGACCTGAACTGTTTGTGAAGAGCCGACAAAGCAACGTTGCGATGGCCGATCATATCGTCCATCACGCACACAAATACCAAGCAGCGCAATCTCCCCTCATCGTAATGTCCTTCAGACGGTCCGTCAAACTTCACCAATCTCAAGCAGGAATGAGTGGTCTTGAATGTAACGAAGGCCAACGTTTTGCGACAAATCGCGTTAACAAGCCAAGCTTTTCATACTTGTACTCAACGAGAGTTGTGAGGAATTAGTCCGATGTTAACCCATAACGATTCACCGATAGCTAGCCCAGATACCCGATTGCCATCGGGACCATCTGGTTCCTGGTGGCCAACGCTTCAATTGATTCGAAATCCACGCAAAGCTCTTGAAAATTGGGCCAGGGAGTTTGGCGATCCATTTCTGTTGAACGCACTCAATGGACCTGTTGTCGTAACGGGTCGCGAGGATCTTATTCGCACT
>JANPLJ010000050.1:0-2316 GCA_031426475.1 Pirellulaceae bacterium
GTACTTGGCATTCAATGCTCCGCATGACCCTCGCCAGTCCCCCAAGGAGTACGTAGATCGATATCCGCTCGATCGAATCAAGCTGCCAAAGAATTTTCTTACCGAGTATCCTTACAAAGATGACATCGGATGTTCCCACAAATTGCGAGATGAGAATCTTGCACCGATGCCGAGGAGCGAGCACGCCGTCAAAGTACATCGACAAGAGTACTACGCATTGATTACGCACTTGGATGCTCAAATCGGTCGCATCGTGCAAGGCATACAGGCGACGGGTCAGGCTGATAACACTTGGATCTTCTTCACCGCCGATCACGGTCTAGCCGTGGGGCATCATGGTCTGTTTGGCAAGCAGAACATGTACGACCATAGTGTCCGTGTGCCGTTCATCGTCGCTGGGCCTGGGGTGGCCGCCAACCGGCGAAGCGACGCGGCGATCTACTTGCAAGATGTCATGCCGACGTCGCTTGAGCTAGCCAAGGCGACCAAACCAGAGCACGTTTTCTTCCAAAGTTTGTTGCCCCAGATCACGGGTGAACAGAAAAAATCGTCATATGAATCGGTGTACGGAGCCTATCTCGAACTTCAACGATCCATAATGCATGACGGTTGGAAGCTGATTGTGTACCCGAAGGCTCGCGTGGTGCGGCTTTATCATCTCGCAGAAGACGCGATGGAGATGACTGATCTTGCATCGGACGCGAAGCACGCTCAACGCAAGTCCGAGCTGTTCTCGCGATTGATCGCATTGCAAAAGTCGATGGGCGATCAACTCGATCTCCAAGCGGCGATTCCTGACATGCGCTAGTTCGCCGATACCTGATTGTGGCCAGAGTTGTACCAGTGGCATAGGCTTCCAGCCTGTGAACACGCACTTATCCCAGACTGGAAGCCTATGCCACTCACACTTACTTTGCAAATGTAGCGGAGCGGCGCGATCCGTCCGGTTCTTCGAACGCTCTAGGAACCGGACGGCTTGCGCCGTTCCGCTTATAAGATTCGGCGGGGTTCGTCGGCCATTTACAAGTGCCAGGCGATGGGATCGACCAGACTCCTTACTGCGATCGATTCGCTTCGATATGATTGAGAATTCGCTGAACTTGGAAACGGTCAAACTTAGGCTCTGGAAAACATCGATGGTTTGCTTGAAGAGATCTCTGTTGCATTTCGTCTGGTCGGTCGCATTGCTTGTCGCTATCAACACTCTCATTGCCATTGCAAGTCACGCTGCTGATCGGCCGAATATCTTGCTGATTCTGCCTGACCAGATGCGAGCCAGCGCGATGGGCTGCGATGGCAATAGACAGGTCAAAACGCCTGCGATAGATCGCCTCGCCGCATCAGGCATTCGATTTAAACGTACCTATGCGAATGTTCCAGTATGTTGCCCAGCCCGGGCGATCATGTTGACTGGCACGTATCCGCACGTAAATGGGATGATGGCAAACGATCTCCGTTTACGTGAAGAACAAGTGACTATCGCCGAGATCTTACGCGACGATGGCTATCGAACCGGGTTCATCGGAAAGTGGCATTTGGACGGTGGGCCTCGCGATCCTGGGTTCGTTCCGCCCGGGCCGCGTCGCCAAGGCTTTGATTTCTGGGCAGCGTACGAATGTCATCACAAGCATTTTAGACCGACCTATTTTCGCGATACTCCCGAGATCATCACGATCGATAAATTCGAGCCCGAGGCTTCGTGTGACTTTGCTGTCGAATTCTTGCGAGACCAGCCAAAGAATCAACCCTTCTTTTTAACGGTTCAAATGGGACCGCCGCACGATCCGTACGGGGCACCGGAAGAATACATGCGTCAATACATTCCTGAACGCATTGTCCCATCCGAAAACTGGCAGCCTAATAGCGAAACTCGTCCACCAACTCCTGCTGGCAAGCGGCCGGCCGGCAATGTAATGGTGCCGAATGTGGAACCCGGTGGCCTGGAGGAAATCGCAGCCTACTACGCAGCCATTACGGCACTGGATGTTCAAGTCAATCGACTTATAAAGAAACTTCAAGAGCGGGGGCTATACGAGAACACGATTATCATCTTTACATCCGATCACGGAGACATGCTTGGCTCGCACGGCATGCGACGCAAACGAAAGCCGCATGACGAATCATCACGTGTTCCCGGGCTCGTGAGCTGGCCGGCACGCATTCCCAAGGGACTAGTTGTCGACACGCTTTTTAGTCATGTCGATATCGCGCCCACGCTACTGGCTTTGTCTGGCAAGACAGTTCCTTCGAATATGCAAGGAAGCGATTTGTCGCGTGTGGCACTGGGAGAGACGACCGAAGGCCCGGAAGCCGTGC
>JANPLJ010000051.1:0-3543 GCA_031426475.1 Pirellulaceae bacterium
ACCCATTGTTGCTAAAATTATTTTTGCGGACATGTTTGCAGAACCCATGGTTCCTGTTGTCTACCAAGAACGACTCGACCTTCGGAACGGAATCATCAAAGATGGAACTCGGATCCGATCGATTGTGATGGAAAGCGGCCGAAGGTTCGAGGGCAAAATCTTTATCGACGCGACCTATGAAGGCGACTTGATGGCGAAAGCGGGTGTCGCCTATCACGTTGGCCGCGAATCGAATCGCACTTACGACGAAACGATCAATGGCTTGCAGATGCGTGGCGCGGTACATCATCAGTTTGTCAAAAACGTCGACGCTTATAGAAGACTGGGTGATCCATCGAGCGGTTTGTTGCCCGGTGTGACACCGATGCCTTCCGGAAAAGACGGTGATGGCGATCATCGAATCCAAGCGTACAATTTTCGATTATGCACGACGGATGCTCCCGCGAATCAAGTTCCATGGCCAAAACCCGAAGCCTACGATGAACAGAGATATGAACTGTTGTTGCGGAATTTCGAAGCGGGTGACTCAAGAATACCGTGGGCGCCGTCATGGATGCCGAATCGAAAGACCGATACGAATAACAACTTTGCGTTCAGTACCGATAACATCGGCATGAACTACGACTATCCCGAGGGCGACTACGCCGTGCGTGAACGGATTTGGAACGAGCACCTGCAATACACTATCGGTTTGATGTGGACACTTGCCAATCATCCTCGGGTTCCTGAAAACGTACGAAACGTTTTCCAACGAATTTCGCTTGCCAAAGACGAATTCCTCGACAATGGGCATTGGCCACGGCAACTCTACGTTCGCGAGGCTCGGCGCATGATCTCCGATTACGTAATGAGCGAAAAAAATTGTAAACGGATAGAAGTCGTCTCCGATAGCGTTGGAATGGGGGCCTATAACATGGACAGCCACAACACGCAGCGATACGTTACCGAACAAGGTTTCGCGAGAAACGAAGGCGATATCCAGATCGGGACGCGACCCTATCCGATCAGCTACCGCAGCATTGCGCCAAAGGCCGAGCAATGCACGAACTTGTTGGTACCCGTCTGTCTCGCAGCGAGCCATATCGCTTACGGGAGCATCCGTATGGAGCCAGTCTTTATGGTGATGGGGCAGAGCGCTGCCACAGCCGCCGTGCAATCAATAGATGAAAAGACGAGTGTCCAAGCGATCGACTACGAAAAACTCAAGCGGCGGTTGCTTGAAGATGGTCAAGTTTTAGACTTTGAATCGGCTCCGTTAACAACGCATGTTGCTTTAACGAAAGAGAAAATAGGTGGCATCGTCGTCGATGATTTGGAAGCCGGACGAATTGGATTCGCCAGCGTCGGACACTCGATACCACCCTTTCTCGGCTCGGGTTATTCGCACGACGGCGACGCCGACAAAGGCAGCCAATCGGCTCGATTCATTCCTGACTTGCCGCGTGCTGGTTCGTATCGCGTCTCGATAATGTATTCAGCCCACAACAACCGCGCACAAAATGTACCGGTGACCATTCGGTGTGCCGAAGGAGCGAAAACCGTGATCGTCGACCAGCAAAAGAAACCGCCCGATAATGGTATGCTGTTTCCATTGGGAACGTTCAAGTTTCTAGCCGGCAAGGAAGGATATGTCGAGGTCTCCAACGAGGGAACCGACGGACACGTCATCATCGATGCCGTCCAATGGATGGAAGTCTCAAAATGACCCGCGAACTCCTATCGTGGGGCAGCGGCTCCGTCCGCTGACAACATGGTTGAGCGAAGCGACACCACTGGAAACAATGTGCCTACCTCCAACACTTCCTGGAATATTCATGAACACTGAAGAATCGATTCCAAAACATTCGACCTATCGAAACCTTCCTCCACTGGCCGGACTTACCTCGATGGAGCGCGCCGTCGAAAGCAAGTGGAGTGTTGAGCGAAGCGTCGAACGCTTGAAGCGATTGCATTACGTGCTTAAACGATTGTATGAAACGTTGACGGCCAGGATTACTGCTGAGCCAATCTATGAATTGAAAACCGCGTTCAGTCATCACGCATACCTTTGTGCCGAATACGTCACTGCGATTCGGCGTCGCGTCGGCGAGATGCGTGAACCACCGCTAGGGCTCGATAAAGTTCCCCACGAATCGCTCAAGCTACTGATGGATGAGATCATCGCGGCTCCGACGACCGAGGAGCTGATTCTGGGTGTCTACGAAGTTGCCTTGCCGGCGATCCTGGAATCCGCGGAGCGATTGCAGCACGACGCACACCCCCTGGCCGATGCTCCGACCATCCGATTGGCAAAGCTCATGCGATTCGAACTGAGCGAAATCGCGACCTTCGGAGAGCAAGCGATCACATGTCTCGTTAGCCCAGAGCATCGGAACGCCCATCGCGAGTGGCTCGAACTGATACGGCTGTGCCTCTCGACTGCCGGTGGTTTGGATGGCACTCAAGAAAACATCAACACCGAATCACCACGTCCTTTGCACTCAACGGTCCCTTACCAATATCAAGCTGAACCCAAACGCGATGTCCGTTTCCGGGATAGTTTTAATGCGGGGGTGAATCCCGAAGCGTTCCTTTACGATGAACGATTCGCGGCTCGCGACAAGACACTCATGATGTACTACAAGCGAATTCGAGAGATCGACGTCCCCGAAATGATGGCGAGTATCCTCTATGAACTACGCGATGACGAGCCATGGGAATTTCATATGGAGATGAGCAGGCAGCTTTGGGATGAAGCCCGGCATGCGATGATGGGCGAAGTTGGTTTCGTTTCGCTGGGGCTCGATTGGTGCAAGATTCCGATCAATTTTACTTGGTCCCGAAACCTCAATCTTCAACTCGATGCTCGCGAACGACACGGCGTCTTATTCTTTATCGAACAAGGGCTCATGCCCCGCACCGGAAAACGCTACGAATGGGAAGTTGGACGTGAAAGCGGCGATGACCTCTCGGGTCTATTTCAAGATTTCGATTGGGCCGATGAAGTGCTCCACGCCCAGATTGGTCGCCGATGGTATGTACCGCGATACAAATCGCTCAACGAAGCTCTCGCTTACGGTGATCGATGCTGGACCAAGGTCGTCAGTCAGTGGCATGCTTATCGCGATCAAGGACTCACCGAGCATCGCAACTGGTGGCCCGAACTCTATCGCGAGGCCTGCTCGCGATGGAACGTCCAACCGGACCCTGTCGCCCTCGCGTTCGATAAAACCTACGAGGACTCGCGAGCCGACCTGCAAAAACTTCCGTCGTAGTCCATGTAGCCGCATCACTCCTAGTGCCGCAACTCGGAATTGTTTTTTAGTAGGCCGGAACAAGTCGCTAACAAACTTGGATGTTGAATAAAACGTTGGCGACGCCGTTCCGGCAAAACCGAGGTTTCCGATTGCCGGAACAGCGCAGAAGCAACCAGGCGGATGGATGCAGCTGCACCACCGCCGATAACGCCGCTCTACCTATTTGACCGAGTGCGACGGAGAAGATCGTCGGTTTTCGAACGACTGGATCACGCCTGCAAAGCATCAGTTTCACACCGACAATCAC
>JANPLJ010000052.1:0-1475 GCA_031426475.1 Pirellulaceae bacterium
TAATGGATGAGATAAGAGATGGTTTAATACCTAGATTTGTCGATTACCTTACTGAAAGAGTGTATTTATTCGAAATCGGCGTGGCCGGAATCATTCAAAATCGGGGCCAGACGTTACTCACGAATATTCAGGTGGTGGTCGAATACGAAGCGTCATTGGCGGCAACGAATGCTTCACAGGGCATCAATAACCTCGCCCCAAATCGACAGCTCACTCGAACGATTCCGTCGCTCGAACCTGGAAAAGAGTTCCAGTTTGAAATGATCTTTCGCTCGATTGCTGCTTCCCCACCACCCGTGATACAGATGACGGCGCGGAGCGGAGAAGGGATCAATGCCCAAGATGTTTTGACGTTCAATCCCGGCTCTAGCCCGACTGGAGAATCGTCGATTTTGCCCACAGAACCACCGGGATCGAATGTGCTGCCACCTCCAGGAAACAATGGTGCAGGAATCCCTTCCGCAGCCATCAACAATGCTTGGTCGTTGTTGATCGAGCCGATCGAACGCACCATCAACGCGGGCCAGCGAGCTCGGTTTAGCGTTTCGTTTCAGAACAACAAACAACAAGCCGATCAAAACGTTGCTCTCGCATTCCAGATTCCTCAGGGCGTTCAAGTGATCAGTTCGGTCGCCGTCGATGGAACTCCGATTCCGAACGGACGCTCGCAAGACGGAAGTATCCTTCAGCTAGAGCCGATTAAGTCTTTGAGAGCAGGCGAACGCGTGAACCTGATTCTCGAACTGCAGCACGATGTGACAGGGGCTCAAATTTTAGAAGCGTTCCTCACCAGTGCCGCCGATCCACAAGGCGTCCGCCAACAAGCTAAGATTAGCGTTCTTCCCAACCTACGCTAATAGCGTGGTCGGGGGTACTCCGTGATGCGAAGCTTCCCTCCAAAAATGCGGTGATGAGCGACGATTCATCTCAACATTTTTCGCGGGTGGGGAAAAAAGGTGGTCCCGCGGCTCCGCCCGCGGGCGCTTTAAAGCTGAGGGGTCGTCGCTTACGCTTCCGGCTCTCGTCAGCGGGCGGAGCCGCTGACCCACGATTGGCGAATGTGTTTTATTTGGTCGGGAAATATGTCTCGACGACGTGATGAAACGCTTCGGGGGTCGTTACTTTATCGATGTGCGATCGAAAGTGCCTCGCTCCGTGCTTGCTCTGAGCGTAGCTGCAAGCAAACTTTCGCATCAGCAGCGTTCCTTTGTCGGTACCAAATCGGTCGAGGACCAATTGGTAATGCCGGAGCATGCACTGCTTTTGCTCGTCGAGTGTTGGATCTGGCGGAACGGGATCACCTCTCAAAGCGGCAGCCGCTTGTGCAAATAACCAAGGTCGACCTAACGAAGCCCGTGCGATCATGATCCCGTCGACATGATAATGCTGGAACGCAAACACTACTTCCTCCGCGGATTTCAAATCGCCATTGCCGATCAACGGCATCCGATGCAGATGTTGCTTGATTTCCGAAA
>JANPLJ010000053.1:0-2694 GCA_031426475.1 Pirellulaceae bacterium
CATCGTACTCTTTGTCGTGTTCGGGCTTGTGCTTCACCCGACCGGTATCATCGTACTCTTTGCGTTGATTTCATTTTGGGCGTTCCGCGAGTTCATCACGATGACTCCAACCCGCCGCGGCGACCATCGGGCATTGTTTTGGAGCCTCGTCGTTTTCACGCCGCTTCAATACATTCTGATAGGACTCGATCAAACCAACTGGCAGTGGAAGTCTGGGAAACCGATCGATTTTTACGGAATCTATAGCATCATGATTCCAGTCTATGCGTCGCTTTTTATTCCCGCTCGTATCGCCATGGCTGGTGACCACAAACGATTTCTCGAACGATCAGCGCAAATAACACTTGGGCTCCTCATCTGCGTCTACTCGCTCTCCTACGCACCTGCCATTCTGGTGTTGGACCTGGCGAGATCCAATGGCGTTGCGTGGGGAGTCGAAGAGAGCAAGGCCGGATTTCTGTTCTTCTTCATCCTGATTTCCCAACTTTCGGACGTTCTTCAATGGAGTTGGGGGCAAATCGCCGGAAAGCATATTGTCGCTCCCGAGATCAGCAATTCCCGAACTTGGGAAGGTTGTATCGGCGGTTCACTCACCACGGGACTCTTCGGAGCGGCTCTGTATTGGGTAACGCCATTCCAAATCTACGAAGCCGCGATCATCAGCATTATCGTTGCGTTTCTCGGGTTCGCAGGCGGGATGACTATGTCGGCGATCAAACGCAATCGCGGCGTGCAGGACTATGGGACGCTGGTAATGGGACATGCTGGCGTCCTCGATCGAATCGATATGCTTTGCTTCTCGGCCCCGATTTTTTATCACATTACGCGTTTCTTTTTCACTGTTTAGGCGGATCCGAAATCTTCTCTTCCACGCTCCAGTTCTTTCAGGATTGCGATCCGCTTCGCGGGCGTGTCGAAGCGGTGCTGCAAGCACTGCCCGCGGAAGTCCAACAAGATTTCTTGAGCGATTCCAATTTTTTCATCACGATTGAGAACTTCGTTCCAGGAAAAGGCTGGACGTTGTGGATGGCTTTGCCAGAGCCGATTCGTCGCGATACAAGCCGGGCTGTCGTACTTCGAAGGCGGCTCGCGGATTGCGAATTAGATTTCGGCCTGTACGTGATCGCTCATGAACTAGCGCATGCATATCTTCGCAACGGTGGTTGGGGGGAGATCACCGATCGCGAACAAGCCGCCGACGCCCTGGCTGCCAGCTGGGGATTCCCCAAACCCTGCTGAGCAAAGGGACGAAAGGGACGAAAGGGAAAATTCGGATCCCGAATTTTGTCCCTTCTGTCCCTTCTGTCCCTTCCCTAGCGTCGCCCTGATCGCTTCGATACTATTTACTTCAGCTACTGCTCGATCGCTGGATCATCACGTGAAAGGTAATTCCCGAGTGACCAACGTCCATCCCTTGACTCATCCGCTTGCAGCTCATCATCTGACGATCCTTCGCGATGTGAACACACCATCGACGACGTTTCGGGCTCAGGTCCAAAGACTATCGATGCTTCTTGCTGTCTATGCGACAGCCGATCTGTTGCTTAAACCGCGCCGTATCCACACGCCGCTTGTCGAACACGATGGCCACGTGCTCGCTGTCCGTGTTGCCATTGTTCCGATCCTGCGAGCTGGTCTTGCGATGGTCGAACCGGTCCTCCAGCTGATCCCCGAAGCCGAAGTCCGCCACTTGGGAATGTACCGCGATGAAGCGACCGCACTGCCTGTCGAATACTATCGAAAACTCCCCGAAGGCGACCCGGTCGATGTCGCCTTGATTCTCGATCCGATGCTCGCGACCGGCGGCTCGATTCGGATGGCAGCCGATGCGATGAAGCGCTGGGGCGTGAAAGATATTCGAGTATTGAGCCTAATCGCAGCTCCCGAAGGCATTGAGCTCTTACATGCCGAAACACCCGAAGTCCAACTTTTTGTCGCAAGTATCGATGAACGGCTAGATGCCAATAAATTCATCGTTCCCGGCCTAGGCGACGCTGGCGACCGAATTTTCAACACCTCAGCCCACACTTAGGACTTGCCTATCTAATTTCCGGCTGTTAAAAAGCCTTCTCGCCTGCGGGACCGTGAGACTCTGGAATTCCCAGTGAACTTCCCACGGCTGCGACGGTCTTGTCTAGATAGCCACTTGCCGATACGGGTTCGAAAATGAGAGAGCGTAGCTCAGTTGGTAGAGCAAAGGACTTTTAATCCTTGGGTCGAGGGTTCGAGTCCCTCCGCTCTCATTTACAAAAAAAGCGGGCGGTTCATGAGAACCGTCCGCTTATTTTTTTCGTCTTGTTTTTTCGTTGTTGAGGGCGAACGTTTGCCACCACTGCAAATAGACATGCCGAGCGCCGAGCGGCCGTTTACGGCGTTCCATCCGCATAATTCTTAAGGAATCCAACCGGTTTTGAACCGCCTTGGTAGCTAAAGGCTCCAATGTTTGGCAGCACATCTACCAATCGGCTTTGAGGCACACCGAACCAACGGCAAATTTCGGCGTGATAAAGGTCTGTCGAAGTTTGTGGGATAATGACCCCACGTCCACGATCGAGTCCGGTAGACGTTGTGTTCAGAACGATATCTGGATACGTTCCCCAGATTCGATTTCCGCTTAGCGAGTTAACAGCACCACCCATGACGAACGGATTGCCACCCCAAGCATGGTCGGTCCCGCTACCGTTGAACGACCAT
>JANPLJ010000054.1:0-3085 GCA_031426475.1 Pirellulaceae bacterium
TGCAACACCTCCTTGTTGTCATAACTTAAGACTATACGATTCAACAACTTATGGTCAATAAAGATGTTTAGAGCGGTGGCCTCGTCCTCCCGTTTCGTCCTGTCATTTCATTGATGGAAAAGTGGGAAAGCCTCCTTGTCCCATCGGTGACGTTAGTAGCGGTTGCAATACTTACTTGATGCCCTGCGGATTCTTCAGCGGCAGGGCAGGCGAAGCAGACTCAGGATTTGCCGCTGAGATTTGCAACGTGTTGCGGAGGCGGATGGCATGCTTGCTGTTCGGATGAAACGCAAGTATCCGAATGGCGGCTGCGCGAGCTTCGATTACGTTCACCAAGTTTGGCGTGTGAACTCCAACTCCCCAATCTCCGGAATACAGCCCCATCAACATCCATCGTGCCCGAAGGCTTGCTGCCAACGATCCTTGCGACTTTTCCATTTCGGCATACTTTGTAATTGCGACGGCATTCTGGCCATCCATGAGCGCGACGTCGGCTTCCAGTTCAGCTAATTCCGTAGGCGTTAAACTCTTGGCACCACGTTTGGCAACCTCCAAACAAGCACTCGACTGAGCATGCTTTCGGCTGACATTGGGTCCATTCGGGTTCAATAGAATCTCTGACATCCGAATGTTCGCGAGAACCAAGTTCGCCATGGGATTGTTCGGTTCTATCTTTAACGCGGATTCGATTTCTCGGTCGGCGTTTGCGAGTGATTCTAGAACGGTTTTGTTCGTTGCGTCTACCTCTTGAAGCAATTCGAAATCGACGACACCGTCCAGCGCAGATTGAGCTCGAATGATCGCTTCCTCGACTTCTTTTACTTCCGACAAACTGACTTGCCGCAACTTTGGATTTTGACGAGTCGCTTTGGACATCAACGTACGAAGATCAATCGTACCGGTCGTTGCGGTGGTCGGTGCAGCTAGCATCGCTTCGGCAATGTCGTAAACAATTGCTACACTGGCTCGCGAGGCATTGGTTGGAACGGTCGAGACCTTTGTCCTTTGTTTGACGACGTATTCGGCTTTGTCGGTCGCCAGCATCGAATACTCATAGTTTGTCTTTCCACTCTTATCGGTGTTTTGATTCGAGCAAATAACATAGTCAGCATTGACTCGTTCGCCGATGCGAGCAGCCAACAAATCAAGCCGCTTCCCTTCCTTTCGTGAATCGCGTGCAGCCTGCTCTATACTGTGGTCACTCACGCCTTCGACACCAATCGAGTCGAGCACCTTGACGATTTGGTTGGCCAAATAGTTCGTTGGGTTTTTCGCCTTGTCGAATGGATTACTGCCGTTAAGGAACGCTGATTCTTGCTGTGGCATAAACGGCAAGACCGCGATTCGAACGGGCCTTGCGGGTATCGCATTGGCTGGGTTGACGGGCTTCGCGGCTGCCACTTGCAAACTTTCGATATCCGCCTCGGAAATCGGTTCAATCATTTTGTATTCTACAGCTGCTCGTTTGGCTGCCATTCGAATATTTGCTTGATCGGTTTCGTTGGAGAGGTCGATCGTCGTACCGCCTGTCGCTTCTGAAAGCGACGAGAAGAATCGTTGGGTACGATTGAGAACCTTCTTGTATGCCTCTTGATCCGCTTCGCGTGATCTGCAAAGAATGGAGTGAATGACAATTCCTTTCTGCTGCGCCAGTTGCAAAAGCTGCTGGTCGGAATATTTTCGCTCGGCTTGATTCTCCGGTTCGTTAAAGCCGTCGTCGAAAGGTGGCGCGTCACCGACCAGTAAGATCCAACGAGCAGCATCGTCATTCGTCGACCAAGGTAATGCCGTGATCGTCTGATAAAGCCCAACATCGACTGGTTCAAAGAAATACGGGGCTCCCGATTCTACCACGACGCGTTCTAGTCCCCGAGTTAACTGTTCGCGATCGGCCGTAAAGCTCTTGCCATTTGTCGGAAGGGCAAATTCAACCATGCCCGAGGGGGCACCAACGTCTCGATAGACTACGATCTGGAATGTCACTCGATCTTCAAGGACACGCTGCAAGTCGTCGATCATCATATCCAATCGCTGACGAACGCCCTCCAGCTCATCGCTCATGCTGTCAGTTCCATCGATAAGCAACGCGATTTCGAGACTTCGGTTTCGCGTCACGCGATCGAGAAGGCTTGTTCGCTGAAGAACCGCCATCGTCTTGGCTTCACCGGCAATGACAGGACTAAAGAGTGTCGTCATCAAATCGCCGACGACGGAAGTCGCTTTGGGTTCCACCGAGAGCGACACACTGGGGTAGGACAAGCTTACTGTGGCGACCAAAATTCCCAATACAAGTTCTCGAACGGAGCACATAGTGCGACTCTCTGAATAAAGCTCGGTATGACTTCCGATGGATGCGGTTCGGTACGATAGTCAATACTGTTCTCGGCGGCAGTTTCGAAAAGTTGCTAGAATTCCGATAGTCCTGAGAAAATCCCACTATTTACTTAGCAAGCTTCTGTCGGCTCGTGCCCAGGAACCAGAAAAATATCGGGAGATCGAGGCCTCGCTCTACCACACAAGTCAGTTTTCATCACATTGGTTGAAATGGGCAATCAAACTGGGGCGTTTGCGGTACTCCCACTTCGCCCAAATTCACACTTTGGGAGATGTGTGGTAGAGCGAGGATCGAGGCTCCTGCCGAGAGGCATGTTGGAACGCTAGGCCACCGTCGAACGTTCGAATAACTGAATATTGGTGAAAATTCGATAATTGTTCGCAACTCTCAGCCGATGCGACCGACAACAGTGAGTTCGCAGTACTTTATCGAGTTTGGACGGAGCGTAATTGGCGAAATACATGCGATAAATCCACGTCTATTACCACTCAAGACTGCTGAATCGTGAGCAAGCAACCATGTTGATCCTACTTTGGGGGATTTGCCTAATCCATGCTACCGTCGTTGAAGGCACCTCGCACTTACCGCCCGAATCTCAAATTCCTGGGCAGAAGGATACTCGGCTTGCGCGAATCGGTGAGGGGCAACTCCCTGGGCCCGTCGAGCGGCCCATCGAGGAAAAACCTGCTGTACCAGAAATTGAAGTAAAGGAAGCTCGTGCTTCGACCAGTTCTCTCCCAACGGAAT
Organism: Pirellulaceae bacterium; assembly: GCA_031426475.1. Lineage (GTDB taxonomy): Bacteria > Planctomycetota > Planctomycetia > Pirellulales > Pirellulaceae > JAIYDQ01. Next base: position 3,083 of record JANPLJ010000054.1, read on the forward strand.
CGA
>JANPLJ010000055.1:0-4548 GCA_031426475.1 Pirellulaceae bacterium
CGATCCGCATCCCGTAGAACGAATACCAAACGGCTCCACATCCGATCACCAAAAAGAGCGACGCTAATCCGTAGATCCAAACAGCACCTTCTTTACCCCAATCCAAACGAAGTTTTTCGGCAACTTCGACGGCGAGCAGCCCGAATAGGCTGGTGAACTTGATCACGGGATTCAACGCAACCGAGCACGTGTCTTTGAATGGGTCGCCGACGGTATCTCCCACCACGGTTGCGTCATGTAGCGGTGTGCCTTTCATCTTGAGGTTGACTTCGACAATCTTCTTTGCATTGTCCCAAGCCCCGCCCGCATTTGCCATGAAGATCGCTTGATAGAGGCCCGAAATCGCGATCGACATCAGGTAACCGATGAAGAAGAAGGGTTCGACGAATGCACATCCTAGCGTCAGAAAGAACAAGGCCAGGAAAATCACAAACATGCCGCGTTGTGCGTACGTTGTACAAATCGCAACGACGCGCTTGCTATCTTCGACCGAGGCCTTCACCGCGCCGTCGAGCTTAATATGTTTCTTGATGAACTCGACCGCTCGATAAGCACCGGTCGTTACCGCTTGCATGGACGCTCCGGTAAACCAATAGACCATCGCTCCACCGGAAATCAAACCGAGCACAAACGGAGCGTGAAGCAACGAGAGCTTTTCCTTATCGACGGTTAAGCCGTGAGTCAGGTGCATTATGATCGCGAAAATCATGGTGGTTGCGCCAACGACGGCTGTACCGATCAGCACAGGCTTGGCCGTCGCTTTGAAGGTATTGCCCGTTCCGTCATTCTCTTCGAGCAACTCTTTCGCCAATTTGAAGTTTGGTTTCAGATCGAATTCGCGTTTGAGTTTTTCTTCGATACCCGGGACATCTTCGATCAGTGAAAGTTCGTAAACCGATTGAGCATTGTCGGTTACGGGACCATACGAATCGACAGCAATCGTGACCGGTCCCATTCCAAGGAACCCGAACGCGACCAATCCGAACGCAAATATTGCTGGTGCAAGCATCAGACTATCGAGACCGAGGGTCGAGATCTGATAGGCGATTGCCATCAAACCAACGATGCTGATTCCCAACCAATAGCATGAAAAGTTCCCTGCGACTAAGCCCGAAAGGATATTGAGCGATGCTCCTCCTTCGCGGGACGACGTGACGACTTCGGACACGTGTTTGGAATGCGTCGACGTGAAAACTTTGACGAGTTCCGGGATAAGCGCTCCCGCAATCGTCCCGCACGAGATAATCGTCGACAGCTTCCACCAGAGGGAGTCGTCATTTTGCAGCGAAGGAATGATTAACCAGGAGATGACATAGGTTGCGACAATCGAAATGATCGAGGTCAACCAAACGAGTCGAGTGAGTGGCATTTCAAAGTCGAGCTTGGTGGCGGTGAGATACTTGGAACGCGTCCACGCTTCGTTGATGTAGTAGGAAGCAGCCGATGCGACCACCATCATGATTCGCATGACGAACAGCCAAACCAGCAACTGCACTTGCACGACTTGATACTCGGCTCCTGCCGTAGCCTGATTGACGGCCAAAAGAATAAACGAAATCAAGGCGACCCCGGTCACTCCATAGGTTTCGAAACCATCGGCACTTGGACCGACCGAGTCGCCTGCGTTGTCACCGACGCAGTCGGCGATCACACCGGGATTCCTCGCATCGTCTTCATCGATCTTGAAGACGATCTTCATCAAGTCGGCTCCAATATCAGCGATCTTGGTGAAGATCCCACCCGCGATTCGCAGGGCGGCTGCACCGAGGCTTTCTCCGATTGCGAAGCCGATAAAGCAAGGGTAGGCATAATCGCCAGGGACGAATAGGAGAATACAAAGCATGATCAGCAGCTCCACGCTGATCAACATCATCCCGATGCTCATTCCGGCTTGAAGCGGAATTGCATAAACCGGATAAGGAAGCCCTTTGAGCGAAGCAAATGCCGTTCGCGAATTCGCAAAGGTGTTGACTCGAATTCCGAACCAGGCCACCGAATAACTACCGAGGATTCCAACGATGCTAAAGGCTACGATGATCCCGACTTTCATCGGTTCAATACCCATTAAGCTGTAGTAATGAAAGACAATCACCGAGGCAATAATTGCCCAGAGCAAGGCGATAAAGGTTCCTTGCTTGATGAGGTACGTCTTACATGTCGCGTAAATCAGCTCAGAAACTTCCAGCATCGATTCGTGAACAGGCAAGCCTTTGAGTTGCTGGTAGATTCGAAGGCCAAAGGCCAATCCGAGGGCAGAGACGACCAATCCGATGTAAAGCAACATTGTCCCATTGATTGCATCTCCGAGAAAAGTCGCTTTGCCCAAATCGGGAAGAATCAAATTCACTTCGCCCCCCGTTGCAGGGACCTCGGCAACCGCCTCTACCGAGGGGGGAGCCATCGCCGCCGGTTCTTGCCCGACGCTGTGTCTGGATAGAAGAATCAAGCACAAAAAGACGCCTACGATCGAAAGGAATCGCCTTGGAAGGTTTGCTAAAAGGACCATCACGTAATACTGCCTCAAGGGGGGAACGGAATTACCAAGCCTCTCAGGCTTGTTTCGGGTTACTAGATTAAGCTGCATCATTGGACGAGTAAACACCGGAGTCGAGTTTTTTGGCAAGAAAAGACGCCTTTGGGCTTATCCCAGAGTCGAATCCGTCTGGAGTCGAACCATACGCTGGTAGGGTCCTTCGATTGCCAGAAGCGAAGCGTGAGTCCCGCTTTGGACAATTTTCCCGTCTTCCAGAACCCAGATTTGGTCTGCGGTTGCAACGGTGCTCAATCGATGAGCAATCACAAATGACGTTCGATTCTGACGAAGCCGTTGCAGGCTCTGCTGGATCAACCGTTCGCTTTCGCTATCGAGGTTGCTGGTAGCCTCATCCAGGATCAATATCTTTGGATCTGCAAGTATGGCACGAGCGATCGCTAGACGTTGTCGTTGGCCTCCGCTTAGCTTCACTCCGCGTTCACCGATGAGGCTTTCGTACCCGTTTGGAAGCTTCTCAATAAACTCGGCTGCAGCCGCCGCCCGAGCCGCTTCTTGGATTTCGATCAACGCGGCATTTCGTTTACCAAACGCGATGTTCTCTGCGATCGTTCCGTCGAAGAGGAAAACATCTTGCTCGACAACTCCCAAAAGTTGCCGATAGCTATGCAATTGAAAATCGCGGATATCCGAACCGTCGAGATAGATACTCCCTTCATCTGGATCATAAAATCTTGCGATCAAATTACACAGCGTTGTCTTTCCAGCTCCACTCCGTCCCACCAATGCGATGGTTTGATTGGGAGCAATGGTCATCGAGATTTGGCGCAGAACCCAGGTCTCGCTGCCAGGATAGCGGAAGCTGACGTTCTCGAGCTTCATCCCGCCAACGACTTCCGAGCGTGCGAGTCGACGAGCTTCCTGTCGATCGGGGAGCTCAACGGGTGTTGCCAGAACATCCAGGATTCGATCGAGGCCAGCGAGGTTGTTTTGAAACTGGACCGCGCTTCCGGTCAGCGTTGCCAGAGGCCCGAGCAACATCGTCAAATAGACCAAGAACATCATCAATTCGCCAAGCGTCAATTCACCTTGAAGAATTTGCCAGCCGCCGTAAAGCAATAATCCCGTCGACGATAGCGGTATCAAGACCTCCCAAATGATCTCGATGATTCGACTTCGCCACCAAATCATGAGTTGTTGTCGAACCAAAAAGTGATTCCCTTGAACGAACCGGTTCGTTTCCGTTTGTTGTCGAGCAAAGGTTCGCACCACACGAATTCCGCCAAAGGATTCGGTCGTTGTCGAATCGATTCCTTGTCGTTGTTGGCGAACATCCTTGAACAGCGGGCGAATCGAGTAGATATACCATCGATGCGAAAGATAGACGACGGGCAACAGGAACAAACCAGCCGCAAGCAATCGCCAATCTACCAATACCAATACCACCAAACTCCCCACCAATTGGACGATCGCCTGCCAGGGGTTATAGAGCAAGCTGAAGACGAGGTCCGCGGCCCCCCCGGCATCCTCACGTAGCATGCTCGTCGCTCCACCACTCTTCATCGCATAGATTTTATGAAGCGGCAGATGCAGGATATGCTTGAAGACACGTCGCCGAATCATGACGGCGGACTGATTGACGGCTTGTGTCGACAACCACCGCCCCCAGAGCCGAATCGCGGTCTGAATGATCGCCAGCACGATCGCAACGACAGCGACTGCCGTAAGCAGAGGCATCCCTGAAAGGTCTCCAAACCACCGTGCGATGGCTGGATGAAGTGGTTGAGGCGGCTTCGTTAAAACCGAATCGATCGCAATTTTCGTCGCCAGTGGAGGAACCAAGCTTAACAACGTGGAGACGGTGAGCGTAAGCAACCCCAATACGACCTTGCTACGATTGCCTGATAGCAATCCCCAAAAGGCCTTGAGAAGCGCCCATGATGTGCGACTCGATTTGTCCAAGGACTTCGCAGGATTCGACGTGGCGAGATCACCCTGCGGCCCCATTCCGCCGTGGCCACCATGACCGCGAGTCAGCAAGGATTCTCGCAACCGCG
>JANPLJ010000056.1:0-14307 GCA_031426475.1 Pirellulaceae bacterium
GAATCCCGCAGGCTTGTCCTGCGGTTTTGCCGGAACTGCGCCGCCAGCGTTTTATTCAACATCCAAGTTTTCTAGCGACTTGTTCCGGCCTACCAAAAAGCAAGACGGCCTCCAAGGCCGCTGGGGTCTTTGGAGCTTCGATGTCATTATTAGCTGCCCCCTTTGACAAGCCCATCGGGGGCAAGCCGATTGAATCGCATTCGAATTGCAGAACCAATCTTTCTAGAAAATCATTTACTGTCGGAAAAGGTCCGATCGATCTTGTTCTGGTTTCTTGGGCTGCGTGTCTGGCTTCGTGGTATCCTGCTTGGTTTCCGTTTTCGCATCATCGATTTGCTTGGGGGCTTGATCGCTGACTTCCAGTACCAAACGAACGACGGTAAATAGCGGCGGAATGTGTTCGGAGAATGCGACATACGTCAAGGCGCTGTTTTCGGCGATGCTTTTGACCGCGATATCGAGAGTTGCTGTAGGGAAATTTGCGACGCATATCATATCGCCAGAGTCGCCGAGGTACGATTCTTCGCCAGTATCCGGGTCTTTGTAGAGGATGCTGCCAGCAAAAACCCAATCAAACGGCATTTCCTTGTTGTTCGCGATATCGCGAATCCAGTGTTGAGCACGCTGTGAATGTTTTTGATTTTTCTCGTCTTGCCAGAGAACATGAACTTTGATCGTCGAGCCAGTCGCTGGTTTGTAAGGTTCGAATTGCGTGGGCTCGCCTTGTTTCGCACCGATTGCTAGCAGACCGGCGTGAACGGCCCGGGATGAAGAAAATACCGCCACGATCGATTCGTGCTCTTTGCTCCCCACGGGACAAGCAAACATTTCCAGTTGGCCTTCGCGCAGCGTCACGAAACCGTCCACAATGACGAGCTTACGCTGCTTATCAACCCAAATGCGGCCTTCTTTGGACAAGGCTGTTGCGCCCTTTGGAACTCCAAAAACTTCATCGGCCTTGGCCTTCGATTGTTCGCGAGTTGGGTATTCTTCCGCCCAGATCCGACCGGGTTGAAACTGCGTGACAACGACGACAAAGCTGATGACAACTCCCACCCACCCGGGCAAAAATCGCAACTCTATTTGGCTAGAAAAGTCTAGTCCCTTTTTTATCATTTTTGAATAACTCGAAAAAGGTTTAGAAACGATCCTTGCATGTGGGCGAGGAGTAACAACAATGTGGCCGGGGCCGATATCAATCTAACACCATCGAACTTCGACGACGATACACCTATGGACTGGGTCAAACCAAAAAAAGAACGAACGAAACGAAATGTGGATGGCTCCAACGGCGATTCACCACCTTCGGCGCTCACAAGTGCTTTCCCAAGCAGCGATCCCAAACGGGGCCAGCCAGCCATTGCTGCGACTGCTTGGCTTGAGCAAATATGCCATGAAAACGTTGCATACTTGCAGCGATCGATTCCCGTTGCGCCGGAATCTCCCAAGAAGAAGCGACTAGCGTCGTCGATTCGACGGATCACCGCGGCTATTCCATGGGGATCTGCATCGTTAGATGCTAGCATCGACGAAGGTCCAGAAGTTCTGGATCGATTGATTCAAGCGTTTGCAAGCCAACCGCTGTTAGAAGCAGATATCGTGGATCCGAAAGTCACGGCGGCGAACGAATTGAGGTTAAAGACGTGCGAGAACATCGCCAAGTGGATTGCACGCAACCTACCCAGGAATGGCGACGATGCGTATGTCGGGCTAGTGGGTGTTGCGTGGGTTCACGGTCTACGGGAATTGGGAAATGCTTTGCCGCCCAATTTGTGGCTAGAGGTTTTGCAAGGTGTTTTGACTCAGGTCGAACGAGCCTGGAGCGATAAATCTCCTGAGCATCTACTGCCCTGGATGATATGGTCATGCGAAGTGCCACTCGCTTTAGCTACCCAGTTGTCGCATTTGGGCGGCAAAGATCGCATGGTCACCGAAACTCTCGACCGAATGGCTTTGCTGCTCGAAGCTTCGTACGATGATCCAACGCTCTGGATCCAACACGGCGGTCGAGACTTGCGAGCTCTCTTGGCATCTGCTGTGCGAACACGGTGGGCAGCCGACAATCTTGGTGCTCGTTCTTGGTATGCCCCACAGCGAAAAGCGATCGCCCAGCTTTCGAAGATCGCGCTTTCGCTGACCCACATCGATGGACAACCGCTTTTGGCTGATCAAGCCATCGATTCGGATGACCGCGAACTTTGGCCGGCTCTCTTTGAACTTTGTGCTCCGAATAAAAGTTTTGAAAGTATGATGGCAGCCGTTTTTCCGAATCGTTCGATTGCTAATTCGCGTCAATCCGATGGAGAAAAGGGCAAGGCCAAACGACTCACCAAGAAACCGGTAATAGCGAGGTTGCCAGAGCTCGGTCGATACTACGAGAAAGCCGAACTCGCAACCATGCGACGTAACTGGAAGCAAGACAGTGCTCGTATTGCAGTCGATTACGCACGCGATCCCATGTGGCTTGACTGTGTTGGGCCGGGGGGGCTGCGTTTGATGAGTGGAGAATGGGATCTCATCATACAAAAGGATGGCGAGGTCTTAGAAACCGATGTTGGCTGGTCCGATGTCTGTTGGTTCTCGGATGACGATGTTGATTACCTTGAAATCGAATCGGCGGTCGAGGGACGATGCCGAATTCAACGTCAAATGATGTTGGTTCGCGAAGAAGGCTTGATGTTCTTTTCGGACACCTTGCTCGCCGACGAAAAAGGGCATTGGTCGATCGATTCTACATGGGAGCTTGGTACCGATATCGAAGTCCGTTCGAGCAATAAGACACACGAAGCCGAGCTGCTGAACGGTTCGAAGAACGGCGAACGCTGTGGCTTGCTATTGCCCTTGGCATTGCCTGAATGGCGACGCCAGCCGAGCGCAGGGAAGCTGCGTGGGGAAACGGGCAAGCTTATTTTGCATCAAGAAGTCAACGGAACGCGGCTCTATTGTCCTTTGGTTCTATCGACAAGGAAGATTGCGAGACAAACGGCATTTACGTGGCGGCATCTAACAGTCGCCCAAGACTTGGAGATTCAACCTGCGCAAGTTGCTCAAGCGTTTCGCGTTCAGATTGGCAAGGAACAAATGGTGTTCTATCGATCGCTTGCTAAGACGTTACGCCGGTCTGCTATGGGACTACATCTCAATTCGGAGTTTTATGCAGGACGCTTCGATTCCGACGAAGCGGCATTCGAGGCAATCGTAGAAATCAATGCAGAAGATGAGTAGCTCATTGTGCAACGACGAAGAAGTCTGCCATGAACATGTTTGACGATTTCCCGAAAACAGAACGACCGCTGGACGCACTCGTTATCGCTCCGCATCCGGATGATGCGGAATTGGGAATGGGTGGGACGATTGCAAAACTTATCGGCCAAGGTTGGCACATCGGCGTCCTCGACTTGACCGATGGTGAGCCGACTCCCTTCGGCTCGTTGGAGATTCGCCAACTCGAGACTCGCTCGGCATCGACATCGCTCGGAATTTCTTGGCGGTATAATTTGGGAATGAAGAATCGATATTTGGAGCCAACGATCGAGAATCGCCAGCGGCTTGCTGAGGTCTTCCGGCTTGCCCGTCCTCGTTGGCTGTTTGCTCCGTATTGGGAGGATGCTCATCCTGACCATATCGCGGCAACCCAGCTTGTCGAGGCTGCAAGATTCTGGAGTAAACTGTCCAAGACGGATATGCGTGGAGACCCTTTTCATCCGCAGCGAATTTTTTACTACTTTTGCATTCACCTGAAGTTGGTGCCTCAGCCGGCATTTGTTGTCGATATCAGCAGCGAGTGGGAGGCCAAGGAGGCGTCCGTCGCAGCATATAAGAGCCAGTTTATTACTGGACGCGAGGATGCGTCGCCGTCGTTCTTGAGCCGAATGAAAGACGAAGCGTCGTTTTGGGGGAAATCGATCGGAACTCGCTATGGCGAACCGTTTGCTTCCCGCGAACCGATAGGACTTCGTTCATTGGATAATCTACGGATCGAATCATGACACGAATCGAAGGAAAACTGTTGGTCGCTTCACCCCACTTGAACGATCCAAATTTCTATCGAACCGTCGTCCTCATATTGAAGCACGATTCTGATGAAGCGTTTGGGCTTATCTTGAACCGTCCCACGGAACATCGGCTAACGGACGTGATGGCCATGGTGACGAAGACACTATGCGTTCACGATATGCCGCTCTATTTCGGCGGCCCAGTGGATGGGCCACTGATGGCATTGCACGATATTTCGGATGCCGATGCTGAATCCGAGTGTCGTTCCGGAGTCGCGGTCAGCGTTCAACAAGAAAGGATCTTGAAGCTTGTTTCACAAGACGGCATTCGATTGCGAGTCTTCGACGGCTACTCGGGTTGGGGACCTGGCCAGTTGGAAATGGAACTGGAACAAGGCGGATGGCTAGTTGCGGAAGCCAATGGCGACAAGATTTTCTGTGATCATGATGACCTCTGGCAACGGCTAGTCACCGAAATTGGACGCGATATCATCACGACCGGGATGAAACCAAGTCATCTTCCCAACGATCCAGCCGTCAACTAGCGAGAAGCGACAATCCAAGTGCGAACGATTGCCATCGGGGACATTCATGGCTGTAGCAAATCCATTCGTGCGATCATGGAAGCCATCGAACCAAGTCGCCAAGATTTACTCGTCTTTCTAGGTGACTATATAGATCGCGGTCCAGATAGCCGCGGAACACTCGACTACCTTCTGGAGATCGAGTCCAACTACAACGCGATCTTCTTGCGAGGTAATCACGAAATTATGTTTGGCGGTTGCGTGATGCAAGGGATCGATCCAACGCTTTGGTATCAAATGGGAGGAAGAACGACGCTGGTTAGTTACGGAGGACGCTTGCAGTCCGTGCCCAATCGGCATCGTGACTTTATCATGCGATGCGTACCTTCCTATGAAAACGAAAAGCATTTTTTCGTACATGCAAACTACATCGCCCAACTTCCTCTCACCGAACAACCTGAACGCACTCTCTACTGGGAGCATCTCCACGAGCGAATTCCCGGTCCTCACATTTCTGGGAAAACGGCCTGGATTGGACATTCGCCCCAGATCCAAGGGCACATCGCCGATCTAGGGCACTTGCTCTGCATCGATACGTTTTGTTTCGGCGGAATGTATCTGACCGCAATGGATGTCGACACGCGTGAAACTTGGCAAGCAGATAAATGGGGAAATATGCGAGGTACTCGTTCACCGGTCGTGAAGTTTGCCAAGTGGCTTTGGCGACGCATGCGACAACGGTAATAGATCTCGTGAAGTACCGTCGATAGTCTACGTCTCTTGGTCATCGCGAGCGAATTGAATTTGTGCCCAACTCCAAGCAGCTACGGTACGAGGAAAGCCAACGGTGTTCATCCCTTGAAAAATTGCTTGCGTAATCTCATCGCGAGTCGCCCCGGCTTCCGATGCTCGACGAACATGACTGCGTACAGCCGACTCCAATCCAGCACCAACGCTGATCCCGATCTTAATCAAAGCGCATGTTTTCGCATCCAAACAGCCAACACGATTGACCGCTTCGGCCATCGCGTCATGCGCAGCAGCCACCTCCGGGTACTTGGCCACGATTTGTTTAAATACGTTGGGAAGTTTTTCGGACAAGGTCTTGATATGGTTCCCGGAGAGAGAGAGGGGACTTTGCAACGCAAAAAATCGAATTTCACTACGTTATCAAAAAAGCACCGCGCTTCCTACCTCCTCGGTCTCGCAGTTCAGATGGCGTAACGCTGGTCCACGTTGATTCGTCTGAACTCTGACGATTCCGGCTACATTTGCTGGGACTAAGCATAAAATGTTTTGGCTCATGCCGACTTCTGAGACGCTCTGAACCCAATTGTCCAATCGCGATTCGTCATGACAAACTCGCTCGGTGAACGATTACGAAAAAGTTAGCCATCGCCGAAAGAGCAGAATTGTCTGAATCGACGTTTATAAATCCAATAAATCAAGTTGTCGTACAGGCGTCCGACGTACTTCCTTCCGCTTCCAATTCTACCCAGCCGTAGCGGGGATTTGGTTGACAAAAGGTGCGATAAGGCTACGATCCATGCATCGTAGGCCTTATTTCGCCCCCCTCGTCGTCAATAGGCACCTATTTTGATTGACATTTGCTCGTTCAAAATTCGGTGTCTTTCTTTGCACCAAGATACCCTCTTCCATGCGTGACTCACTTCTTCGAAGATCCCATCGTCTGTTTCGTTCAAGACATCGCTTGCGTAAATTGTTTTGTAGACAACTTACTTTGGAAGCGCTTGAGCAACGAGCCATGATGGATGCATCGGTTCTGTATCGAATCAATGCGGGTGGATCTTTGCTAAGCTCGACTCCCAATTGGACGGCCGATACCGATATCGCCCCATCTGTTTATTCGAACCTTGCCGCAGCGGATTTACAGATTGCGCTGATCACACGCAATATTGACCTTACTCATCCCTCGATCCCTGCCAATACACCGCAGGCTCTTTTTCAGTCGGAGCGATGGGACGAAAATCGCCTTGCTGAGATGCAGTGGGAGTTTCCGGTAACACCCGGGAACTTCGAAGTGAGTCTCTACTTTGCCGAAACATACGATGAGACGCAAGGGATCGGAAAGCGTATCTTTGACGTGTCGATCGAGAATGCACTCGTTTTAGACAACTTCGATATCTTCGCCGAAGTTGGAGGATTCAAAGGGATCGTCAAGAAGTTTACGGTCACTGCCGATTCGTTTATCGATATCGATTTCGCCAGAATGGTCGAGAACCCGCAGATCAACGCGATCGAAATAAAGACAGTCGTTCCGGTCGTCACGAACGATCCCCCGGTGATCGCTCCGATCACCAACAGAAATATGGCGGCTGGAACAGTGTTGTCGGTCGATGTCAGTGCGACAGACCCCAATGGGAATGCGATCGTATTGACAGCCAGCAACTTGCCCTCGTTTGCAAACTTTGTCGATAACGGAAACGGTACAGGTGTCGTCACCATTTCGCCGAACAATGGAAATGTCGGATCGTACACACTCACGATGACCGCTACGGACAACGGAGTTCCGTCGCTGTCGGCGACGCGTTCGTTCACAGTAGTCGTAGACCCATCGTCGACGGGAGTCGTTGTGTACCGCGTGAACGCGGGTGGGGCATTGGTAAGCGCGACGCCGAATTGGACGGCAGACAGCGATAGTGCACCCTCGACTTACTCGAATCGGCTTGCGGCAAATCTTCTAACCACGTTTGTCACATCGAATATCGACTTGACGCATCCTTCGATTCCAGCCAATACTCCTCAGGCTCTTTTTCAAACCGAACGTTGGGATGGAGAGCAACTCGCTGAGATGCAGTGGGAGTTTCCGGTATCGCCGGGGAGTTACGAAGTAAGTCTCTATTTTGCGGAGACCTACTTGGAGACGCAAGCGATTGGCAAACGCGTCTTCGATGTCTCGATCGAGAATTCAATTGTTTTAGACAACTTCGATATCTTCGCCGAAGTTGGAGGATTCAAAGGTATTGTCAAGAAGTTTACCGTGACGGCCGATTCGAACATCGATGTCGATTTCGCCAGAATGGTCGAGAATCCAACGATCAATGCGATTGAAATAAAGTTCATGGGTGCTGGGACAATCAATCAGGCGCCGGTGATCGCTCCTATCGGAAACAAAACGTTGTTGGCTGGAACAAGAATCGCGTTCGATGTCAATGCATCGGATGTCAATGGAAATGCGATTTCACTGTCGGCAAACAATTTGCCTTCGTTTATGACCTTCGTCGATAGTGGGAATGGCAAGGGCAAGTTCACGGTCGCACCGAACGAAATTCACGTCGGTTCTTACTCGCTTTCGGTTACGGCGACCGACAACGGAAGTCCCTCACTTTCACAAACAAGTTCGTTCACGGTAGTTGTCAGGCCATCGACCGCTCCGGCAGAAACAGTTTTGTACCGAGTCAATGCGGGTGGCGAAGCGATTTCGTCGAATCCTAGTTGGGCAGGTGATCCGTGGTATTCGCCATCTCCGTTTTCCAACGCGTTACAAGCGGGATCGAATACTCTCTTCTTGGGGGCTCTTATCGATAACACAGATCCTTCACTTCCCGTGGGTACACCGTTAGAAATATTTCAATCCGAGCGTTGGGACTCGCCGGTTGGCACTGAAATGCAATGGAATTTCCCTGTTTCGCCCGGCAGGTACCTCGTTCGTCTTTATTTTGCGGAAACCTACGCGCAAAATCTGCGTGATGGGGCTCGGGTTTTCGATGTTGCTATCGAGAATAGTATCGTATTGAACGACTACGACATCTTTACGGATGTCGGTGGGCGCGCCGTCGCAAAATCTTTCTTGGTAACAGCCGATTCGAATATCGATATTGATTTCGCAAGGGTCGTTGAGAATCCTTCCGTGCGAGCGATTGAGATCCTCACGGCAAGTACGCTCCCAAATCTTTTGAGCGCTTCGGCTTCAAGTCTACAATTTGTACCGACCCCTACCGGCAGCGTCGCGCAGCAAACTATCACACTTACCAATTTAGGAAGCATTGGAAGTCCAGCGATTGTTGTCGATTCGACTTCGATCGTAGGTGTCGGAAGTGCTTCGTTTCAAGATTCATTTGATAACACTACGAGAGTTACGATTGCGCCGGGCGCTTCGATCAACCTTACGGTAAATTTCTTACCGACGAGTGTCGGTTCCAAGTCGGCGTCGTTGGAAATCGCGCATTCGGGAAGCAATTCTTCGATGGTTGTTCCTCTATCGGGACAAGCGATCAATGAAACGGGAAGCTCAAAGGCCCTTTTTTCCATCACGCCAACGGCCGATGGAATCAACGCAAGTACATTTGAAAGTTCATCGTTTAAGATATCGAACAATTCAACGGGTGGCGAACGGATAACGAAGCTTCGCATCGATCTGAGCACTTCGATATTGCGAGATATGGTCTTCGACCCGTTTGGACTGGCAGGTGATACAGCGTCCAAGGGCTTTACCGTCGACTCCGATCCAGGTACGGGCTTCTCGGGGTTCAATTACGCGAACCCGCATGACGGCGGCTTTGATGTACTCGAAGTAAGCTTCGGCAATTTTACCAATGGGAAATCGTTTGAATTCTCAATCGACGTGGATCCGACTAGCATTCGTGGACAGGTCGGCTCGCATCCTTCTGGAAGTGTGTCCGGTCTTGAATTGGTCGGTGCATTCGTCGCGGTAACGTTCAGCGACGGCATCACAAGAACTATAAAACCCTATCGGCAACCTGGCAGTATCAATGGATCTCAGAACATCCTTCGTTCGAATCCTCCAGCGCCTCCTGTAATCTCGATCGCCGGATTGACCTCGAATCCAGCAAGTGTTTCCAAGTCGGTACAATCAGTGCGTGTTACTGGTTCGCCCGGAGCGTCGGTCGCGTTGCTTGTGGCGGAGGGGACCTATTTGTCGGCAGGCTTGACAAACGGTGGTTTCGATGTGGACCCGTTTGAAGCGCATAGTCTGGTCGATGTGCGAGAGTATTTTGCGACCATCGGCCCCAATGGAACGGTGGATGTCCAAGTGACGTTAAGCCAATCCAGTCCAGCCGCTGGAGTTCATTCGATTGTTGCTGGGATTAAGGAATTTGATGGTCGAATCGGCGTGCTCTCGAACGCGATGGTTGTAAAACTGCTAAATTCGTTACCGATTGGATTCCATAAATCGACGCTGGCAGGTTCAAATCTTGCGAGTCCAACGTCGCTTCAATTTGGTCCCGATGGCAGGCTTTACATTGCGCAGCAAGACGGCACCATTCAGGTGCAAACGATCGACCGAATTAGTTCCAGTAGCTATCAAGTTAGATCGACGGAAACGATCAACCTGATTAGTGCGATACCCAACCGAGATGACAATGGTGTGATCAATGCGAGCGTGCAGGGTCGTTTGATCACAGGGCTTTTGGTGGTGGGGACGGCAACCAACCCTGTGATTTATGTGAGTTCAAGTGACCCGCGAATCGGGGGTGGTGCGGAAGCTTCCGATCTAAACTTGGATACGAACTCCGGTATTATTTCGCGACTCACTTGGACTGGGACGCAATGGAACAAGTTGGATTTGGTTCGTGGTTTGCCTCGCTCGGAAGAGAATCATTCTACGAATGGTCTAGTTCTCGATTCTGCGACCAATAGGCTCCTAGTCGCACAGGGAGGAAACACCAACATGGGCGCTCCCTCGAACAATTTCGCTTTCCTTCCAGAATATGCGTTGTCGGCCGCAATTCTTTCGGTCGACCTGAACGCAATTGGCTCAACCACATACAATTTGCCGACACTCGACGACGAAGACCGTCCTGGGGTGAATGATGCGAACGATCCATTCGGTGGTAATAACGGAAAAAACCAGGCGAAACTCGTTCCAGGCGGGCCCGTTCAGATTTACTCGCCGGGTTACCGCAATCCCTATGATTTGGTGATCACCCAGGCGGGACGACTCTACACGATCGACAACGGGCCTAACGCAGGCTGGGGGAATATTCCGGTCAACGAAGGACCGGCTGGCTTGGCGACCAATCAGATCAATGAGCCCGGTGTAACCTACGGCGACGCGTTGCATTTTGTGAGTTCTCCAGGCTATTACGGAGGACATCCGAATCCAACTCGCTCGAACCCGAACAACAAATTCAATACTTCCAATCCTCAGTCGCCCGTTTCGGTTGCGAGGCCCATCGAGTCTGACTATCAGATTCCAGGTGTAGATAACTTTCCACTGGTAATTTATCCGAACTCGACGACTGGCATCGCCGAGTATACAGCCAGCAACTTTGGTGGTGCGCTGAAGGGAGATCTCTTATCGACGAGTTCCTCGGGTACCTTGAACCGGGTGAAGCTGAATGGATCTGGGAATGCTGCCACTTTATCCAATACGCTGTTCAATTCAGTCGGAATCGTTCCCCTAGACGTCACCTCGCAAGGTGACGGAGCGATCTTCCCAGGTACTATTTGGTGCGTCGACTACATCACAGGAGACGTGATCGTCTTCGAGCCGAACGACTTCAACGGTGCCGCCGGCGGAGGAGGAACGCCAAACGACTTGGACGGCGACGGTTATTCGAACAGCGATGAAGCGGCAAACGGAACAGACCCACAAAACGCCGGCGATTTCCCACCTGATTGGGATACTGATTTTGTATCGAACTTACTCGATAATGACGACGATAACGATTCATTGTTGGATACGCTGGATCCGTTTGCAATCGACCCGAATAACGGTTTATTGACTCCAGTCGGAACCAGCTACTCCTGGGAGAACAACGCTCCGAACGCCAATGGACTTCTCCGGCTTGGATTCACCGGTTTGATGACCAACGGGACATCGAACTACGCGAGCCTTTTCGATGCAACCAAATTAACGGCCGGCGGCGCGGCAGGTGTCCTCACGATAGACGAGGTTAATGCTGGGACAGCGACCGGATCGACGAATACACAGCAGCAAGCTTTTCAATTCGGGGTCAAGACCAGTGACGTGATCGATCCATTTTCGGCCCACACTCGAATTCTAGCTCCGTTTGCGGGTATCGTTCCGCAGGGAGCCCAGTCGATGGGGCTCTTTGTTGGAACAGGTGATCAGAATAATTTCGTCCGAATATGGGTGACAGCGAACAACGGCGCACCAGCGATCAACGTTGCATCTGAAATCAATGGCGTGTTGACGAATGGAACGACGTCGCTGCTGGTTCTGCCGCTTCAGGCCTCCATCGACCTCTATCTAACGATCGATCCAGTATCAAATACGGTTCAGCCGAGCTATGCCGTTACCGATAATGGTAACACTGGTGCGAGGATCCTTGTTGGAGCTGCCATCGCGATTCCAAGCTCGTGGCGAACGAATGCAGCGAGGGGAATGGCGGTAGGAATCATTTCGACGACCGCAGGAACCGCTCCAAAATTTTCTGCGACATGGGATTTCTTGTCGGTAACCGATGATGGATTTGCTGGTCTCGCCTCCGCAAGTCTTCTCGTTGGCAATGACCCAACTCCGACAACGAGCGTACCTGCAGTTGAATTGGGTGCCGCATCGAATCCTGAGCCGACGTTGGTACCCAAAGCCCTCAATCGCTATGATGTCAACCAAGATGGGGCGGTATCTCCGGTCGATGTTTTGATCGTCATCAATGAGTTAACTCGGAACGGTAGAAATGCGAATTCAGCTGATGGCGAACTAAGCCAACGTCCTTCGCCCGCAGACGTCGATGGCAGTGGATCGATTGAACCGATTGATGTGCTTCAGGTAATCAATTATCTGCGACGCCAAACCAACGTCGGAGGAGCAGAAGGTGAAAGTGCAGTCCCTGCAGTTTCTCAACCGACGACGATTTCGAGTTCTTTGAGCTGGGGACGCGAGCCGCTTCATCGCATACCCAAGAAAGAACTGAACCAAGCTCCTGTTGCCGCCGCATCGACTCAGCGGGACGATATCGTCCTGACAAATGACGGCCAGGGAAAGGCAGCAACGCCCGCGGTTGAGGAAGACAAACGAGGTAATCTGTCTGACTTTGTCTTTCAAGGGTCTCTCAAGGATATTCTCGGAAACTAGGCTCCAGTGTCGGAACGTGCGTCTCGGCAGGAGCCTTGATCTCCCGCCTTCGACGGCTTGGCAAAAAACAATTGTTTGGTTAGCGGAATAATGCGATTCGGGAATTATACTAGGACCTGCATTTACAGAGTCCTTTTCCCGATAAGAATTTATTAATGGTTTTCGATCTCGCAGTCGTTGGGCTTGGTTACGTCGGTCTGCCATTGTGTCTGCAGTTTTCCAAGGTAGGCTGTCGCGTCCTGGGGCTTGATATCGACCAGCAAAAGGTCGATTCGATCTTGGCTGGCCGCTCGTACATTCATCATATTTCCTCGGAAGAAATTGCGGATCAGATCGCCAATGAGAGGCTGTCGGCGAGCGTCGATTTTTCGATGGTCAAGCAATGCAATGCGGTGGTACTATGCGTACCGACACCCCTTGGGAAGAATCGCGAACCCGATATCTCTTACATCATCAAGACGGGTGAGCAAATCGCTCCGCATTTGCAAAAGGGTTGTTTGATTGTTCTCGAATCAACCACTTATCCTGGTACAACGGATGAAGATTTGAAGGGCATCTTGGAAGCCAGTTCTGGGCTGACCGCCGGAATCGATTTTCACCTAGCGTTCTCTCCCGAACGAGAAGATCCCGGGAATCCCGATAGCAAGGTTGCGAGGATCCCCAAAGTTGTTGGTGGTTTTACTCCAGCTTGCTTGGAAAAAGCGGTAGCACTCTATTCGCGAGCGATTGAAAAGATCGTTCCCGTTTCGTCCTGTCGCGTCGCCGAAGCAACGAAATTGCTCGAGAATATTTTTCGAAGCGTTAACATCGCTTTGGTCAACGAACTCAAACTCGTCTACGGTGCGATGGGCATCGACGTGTGGGAAGTGATCGAGGCAGCCAAGACGAAGCCGTTTGGCTACATGCCGTTCTATCCAGGTCCGGGCTTAGGAGGACATTGTATCCCGATCGATCCTTTCTATCTGACATGGAAAGCCTTGGAGTTCGGCCAATCAACGCGTTTTATCGAGTTGGCAGGAGAGATCAATACGTCGATGCCTGACTGGGTTGTTCAAAATCTCTTTGAAGCGTTGAATGAACGGCGAAAGTCGATCCGCGGAAGTAAGATTCTTGTTCTGGGAGCTGCGTACAAAGCCAACGTCGACGACATGCGCGAGTCGCCTAGTTTAGTTCTGATGGATAAACTCGCAGGTCACGGTGCCGAAATCGCGTATCACGACCCGTACGTACCGGTAATCCCACCAACTCGTGCTCACCCGCAATGGGCAGGACTTCAATCGATTGCTTGGGAAGAAGCAAACATCCGTTCGTTCGATGCGTGTCTGATCAGCACGGCCCACGCCAACGTCGATTATCAACAATTGGCGGATTGGTCTGCGTTGATCGTCGATACTCGCAATGCGATGAAGAACGCTTGCTGCAAGCCTAATCAAGTCTGGAAGGCATAGCCAGGCGAAACGACGGTCAGCGGAGCCGTCCGCTGGCAACAGAACTTGCCGGAGGCGGAGCCGCGGGACCACTGTGAAGCGAATCTAGCCATGCTTTGATCCAGCGACTATGCAATTGCTCGGCTTGATCGCGAGTGAAATGCGTTGAGTCGATGATCACGCCCATCGTTAGTCTGCCAGCGCATCGCGACATTCCGACTCCGAACAGTGTCTTCGGTCGAAGGGGTGGGTAACCGATGAAATTTTCGACCAGCAGGTTGCCAACTTGCATGCGTTCGTCGACATTCTTAAACAGCTTGCGATAACGACCAAAA
>JANPLJ010000057.1:0-5771 GCA_031426475.1 Pirellulaceae bacterium
CGCCCATTGTTTCCGGTGGTGTCGCTTCGCTCAACCGGCTAATGTCTTAGTATCCCTTCGGGATGGAAAATTGCGCAAAGCGAAAACCGGCGCAGCCCCAAACTTTTAACAGCCCAGGACAAGCCCCCTCGATCGAGAATCAACGTTACAGAACACCCACTACTGAGCTCGTTGCAGGGCGAACGCAGTATAATGAAGACCGTTTTCTTCTTCGGTCACGAAAGCTCCGGAGGGGCTCATATACTTAGCAATCGCTTCAAACGGGGGCAGTTGATGCGAATCAAGCGCTTTGACGAGAGCGGCAAAGAGCGGATTGCCTTTGGACATGTCGCGTACTTTCTGGATATTGTTCTTGTCGGCGGCCAGATCGTAAAGTTGACGGATCGATTCCTCTGGCTGCTGATAAGTAACGATCGACGTTTCTTTTTCGTTGAGCTGTAATCTCATTTGGTCGCGTACTAGCTTGTACTCCAATGATTGACTCAATAGTCCTTCCGCGTTTTCCGCTGTTTCGATCGCCGTCTTGATCACTTCGATCGAATCCGCCATCAGCAATTCATCACCTATCACCGTTACCGATGGCTCTGGCCGGCGCACACCCGATTTCGATGTTCGCTTGTCTGGGCGAGTGTAAATCGTTTTCGAACCCCAAGATTCAGACTTCCATTCAGGGTCTTTGGCTTTCAAGTGCTCAAAGATCTTCGGCAAGGTTGTCGAAGCAAACGTTTGAGAGTTCTTTAGCTCGATTGCGATCGTACGACTTTCGCCTCCAACGCGAGCTGGTCGTAACATCGATTGGGTCATCGAAAAACGATCGTTGATTTCATTGAGAAACTCTTTCTCAAGTTCGATCCCCAGTCCCTTCTTGGCAGGTGCGAGAATTTGGTCATCGAAGCTCTCTGGCCCTCGAAACGTTTCGTAAAGCTCTCGGATCGCCTTGAGTGTCTGTGCGGTATTCCAGTTGGCTGTCATATAGCTCTCGACATCTTCCGCGACCCAATTTTGTGGTTCGGTGGCTCCGGTTTTGGGACGCAAGACTTCTAAGAAACCTCGGCGTGGGCTGGAGAGAAGAAGATGAGCATGGATGAGCGAATCGAAACCTTTCGGAGCCATAATCAAACTACCACCGATTGCTTGAATACCATCGATTCCAAGCGCCGGAAGCATGACCATGGTCGCCTGGGCCATCGGATTCGTTTTCGTTAGCTCTTTTGCAAGCGCCATTGGGTCGACGTAGAAAGAAACCTGCGGACGTTCCCCCTCGGTTCCGACACACTGACTGAGGATCGACGTAAATCTACGATTCTCCGACAGGGGCACGTGGTCGATGCCGTTGCTGGTCCAGACTTTGGCAAGTTTCTCGATGTGATCGGCATTGAACGAGAAGACGAGGACGCCCGAATCGATGAAGTAGCCGAACTGACGGTCCTGACGATTCGGGTCACGCCACTCTGTGACCTTGATCGGGCCAATCTCTTTTTCGTCGTGATGGCCGCCTCGTGTTCGAATCCGTTCTTCGGCACGATCCACGATCAGCTCCAACGCCGGCATCTCTTCACCCGCCTCGATCAGTGCGACGGGAAACGGGTTTTTTTCTCCGGGCACAATTGCAATTGCGAACTCACCGTTGGGGATGCTGAGCATTTCGTTCAAATCGAGGCCAAATTCCTTTTGGAGTCCTTCGATACCTTGATTGAGAGCTCCGTAAAACTCTTTCAGGATCGGCGACACTTGCGGATCGGCCGCCAATCGACCGGTTGAGGTCTCGGCAAGTTTCGCTTTGAGTTCGCGAGTATCGTCGACTCGGATGTAGGCGAGGGTCTTGTCCGAAAAGAGCTTGGGCGCCGTGGGACGCTGCTGGACAGCTTGCTGAGCCTGGACGGACTGTGTTGCGACGAGCAGGAATTCTAAGCAAAGGAGGATTGGCTTGATACGGATTCTCATTGGTGAAGTCATCGTTTAAACCTGAAAGCTGTTGATTGTTCTATATGAATCTTAGTCGCAATGTTGCAGAAATCGTAGGACCTGTGCATTGGTGGGCAAAGTTGGCCACGCCGTAAAGTTTCAAATTTTGCTGGACGGTGCCTTGTTGGAGGCGTTAGAATTAGTCGCGAGAGTGCGTCTTATGCAGCCGGATTAAACCGTTACATTTCATTTACGTTGCGGTTTGCTCACCTGAGAGTCGATGCACCCAAATGGCTTTGCTAGCTTTCTCGGCACCCGTCGCTTATTTGAGAGTTTCTGTCATGACCCGTACTTGGCTCAACGTTGCATTCGTCGTGGCGCTGAATTTCTTGAATACTTCGTCGATATACTCGCAAATTGGAGGCACGACTGGGGTCGGCGGCTTGGGTGGCGCGACTGGCGGCCAGACCGGCGGCAGTTTTGGCGGGGCGACGGGAGCAACCGGGACAACCGGAGGAGCGACAAGTGGCCTAGCAACAGGTGGCTTGCTGAATCAGCAGAGCACTTTTCAGGGCTTTACCCAAAATTTTGGCACTGGTAACTCACCGTTCAATACGGGGACGTCCAGTCTGAGCGGTGGAACCAACGGAATCGGAACGCTTGCTGGCGGTGCGACAGGTACCAGTGGAACACAGGCAGGACGCACCGGCCAAACCGGCCTCGGTGGTATTGGAGGCGGTCTAGGTGGAATCGGCGGTGGCCTCGGTGGGATCGGCGGTGGCCTCGGCGGAATCGGCGGTGGGCTCGGTGGGCTCGGTGGAATTGGAGGCGGGTTCGGCGGTCGTGGTGGAGGACTCGGTGGACTAGGAGGTTTTGGGGGTGGCTTTGGTGGCGGCCTGGGTGGGTTTGGCCAAGGCGGTTTTGGCAACACCCGCGGCGGACAGGGAGGCCAGGGCCAGACGCAAGGCCAGGCCAAGGCGGCTATACGAACGACCTTTAAACCAGCCTTCGATCGCCCAACCGTTCCAGCAGTTGCGAGCCAAGATAGTACTCGAGTTCAAGCGAGAATGGATCGGCTGCCGCTGCAAGACAAATATCGCGGAGTCAAGGTCGACGTTGTCGGTCGAACGGCGATCTTGACAGGCGAAGTAAACTCGGAAGCAGATGTTCGATTTATTGCGAGGCTGATAAGCCTTGAGCCGGGAATTGATTCGATTGATTCCCGATTGACCCAACGTGGGGCGCCAGCGGAGCCGGTCCCTGCTGTATCCAACCGGTAGTAGGAATCCCATGTCCCAAGGCCGGCAAGCTTTTGCCGTTCGGGATCGGTGGAACTCCAGGCGGCATAGAACCAGCCGACGTTGGCTGGGCGCCCTGAAGCGATTGTTGTGGAGAGAACTGCTGTGGCGGCATCGACGCTGGTGGTTGCATCGAAGTCGATTGCATAGCGTATGCTGGCGTCAATTGCTGTATTGGGAAATTCGATGCAGGCATGTTGCCCGCGAAGGTGCGATTGATCGGTTGCTCCATTCGAATGGTCGTTGTATTGATCCCGAGCGGAGTATTCTGTCCAGCGGACTCGAAATTCTGGAGCGGTGTTAACGCG
The DNA here is from genome assembly GCA_031426475.1 of Pirellulaceae bacterium. GTDB lineage: Bacteria > Planctomycetota > Planctomycetia > Pirellulales > Pirellulaceae > JAIYDQ01. The sequence goes on from JANPLJ010000057.1 coordinate 3,512, forward strand.
TTGAGCTGCGAAAACGTATTGGATGGGACGGTTGGAATGGTTGCACTCGCAAGTTGAATCGTATTGTTGGCGGCTGCTTTCGAAGCCGCGAGACCATTCGGTTTTCCCGAAAGTGAAAGCCTAGCGCACTCGCCACGAACAATTCGCTGGTCTTTATTGACGAAGGTCGGCATCAACATAATCTTTTTCTGCTCGCCGCCTGCTGCGTCCCAAGGAATCCAAACACTATAGGAAGCTCCGAGTTCGCTATGCGCAAAGTGTTGCGTGAACTGCTCAGCGGTAAACCGAAACTTCTTACCTGCCTGTTCCAATTCTAAGTCACTCGGTGATGCGTTGGCCGGTCTTGTCATCGCGGTGTCGTCAAAGCCGTACACCATGAGCTCGCCGTCGACAGGTATGGCTTGCGATTTTTCATTGTAGAAATAGATTCGTCCGCCAAAGCCACGCGTTACCGGCTTGCCAGGTTGTATGAAGGTGTCTTCTGTCCAGATCGCGACCATGCTCTTTGGCTCTTGGTACTCGGGTTTCTTAAACCAAGACCACCCTTCTTTCTTCTTATCCGATTTGCGTTTCGAAGGTGGATCGAACATCGATGCACACCCCGTCGCAACACAGAGAAGGCAGCACAATAGAATCTTGGGTTGTTTGCCTAACACAATTCGATCTCCATGAGGCGCGATGTAATAAATTGCAATTCAAGTTTTGGGTCATCGAACTCATACGAATTCGAACAATTCTCGTCGCCGATATTCGTAAGAATTCGGACAAATTCTCGTAGCCGATATTCGTAAGAATTCGGACGAAGCTCTTAGACCTATCCCTTCTTCTATCTGGCGATATACGTCGAAGGCAATCCGCTCGTTCGAGGCTCGGATTGAGCGGCGGCCGGAGCCACTTGTGAATTACCAACTCGTTGCGAGGAGAAACTCGACATCTCGATCGGTGCGGCTGGTGCCACACTCGACGACGAAGTGCCGGGGGGCGGAACAGGCGATATCGGGGCAGTTTGAATCATCGGTACCGGCTCGATCGGTGTCGCTAGCGTAGGTTGTCCGCCCGTTGAATTGATGATCACACCGCCGTCGCTTATGACGTTTCCATATTGATCCGTAGTCAAATCCACGGTCGGCGTAAGATCGGGATAGATGACGGGCGAGCAAGCGGGCCCCCACAGTCCATTGCCATCCGACAGGCCTGTTACACCATGCAGATTCATCACATCAGCCATGCACCAGCTCATCCGGGCCGACTCCATTTGGTTGATCATTTCAATATCTTCGGCATCGTTGATGATGCGTGGCGTCATCACGACCAAGAGCTCACTGCGGGACTCAAATTCGGACTCGAATTTGAACAGCTGTCCTGCAATTGGAATATCAGCCAAGAACGGAATGCGTCGCGACTTGCTCGTTCGGTTCTTGGAGATCAAACCAGCGAAGACCACCGTTTGACCGTCGTACGCGCTAACCCGAGTCTCAGCACGCGTTGTATCGATGACCGGCGAGCGAATGACGTCGCCTGTTGCCGAGAAGCCAACAGGGATGCCTGACGACTCAGGACCAAGTTTCGAGCGTTCGATTTGTACGTCCATCAAGATCAAACCATCTTGATTCGTTCGTGGTTGTACTCGCATAATCAGTCCAACAGGAACGTCTTGGGTACTGATGACAGGTGGCGAAACCGTACTTCCGCCGCTCACGCTGGTGATTCGAGGAACTTGCGATCCAACTTGAACGAACGCTGCCACCGTATCGAGAGTCATGACTTGAGGTCTCGAAAGGATTTGCAATCGATTCGCGTCTTGGAGGGCTCGGAAGAGAATGTTCACGGACTCGCTCGCCGCAGACAACACGAGGCCACCGTATCCAAGCGCCGTGTTACTTCGTCCCAGTCCAAAACTTGAGAGTCCCTGCCCTGCAACATTTTGCGGAGTGCCCCTTGTTATCGGTGCACCGGCTAGCGGTTGAGTGAGAATCGTGGAGCCTGCTGCCCCGGACGTATTGAACCCCGGAGACGTCAACGTACCGCCAGTCGCGCTGTTTCGATCGAACAGCAATGCATCCTGAAGTCCCAGCTCTGTTCCGAGCTCGAAATTGTCTTCAAGCAAGACTTCGGCAAGCAGAATTTGAACCATGATCATGGGTGGTCGACGATCGAGACGTTCGATCACATCGCGAATACGTTGAAAGTATCGAGGTGTAGCACTGACGATCAGACTATTGGTCGTCGGCTCGGCGACCACGAGAACTTCTCGGTCGAT
>JANPLJ010000058.1:0-2537 GCA_031426475.1 Pirellulaceae bacterium
CACCCAACCCAAGAATCCTGCGATCTCTGTCCCGATTTTCCCTCGCGATCATCTCGACGAGGATTTATCGCGAAATCTGCTGCCGTCGCTTCCCTCCTGGCAGCATCCCCGAAAACCGTTTTTGGCGACTCGAAGGCCACATCAGCGGCGGAAACGACCATCGGCGAGCTTTATCAAAGCTTGAGCGATGATCAACGAGCGATTGTCGCGAAACCATGGAACGATCCGCTTCGGAATCGAGTCAATGCAAATTGGCACATCACGAAGCCAACGGTTGGCGATAAATTTTATACCGCATCTCAAAAATCGATGGTCGAAAAGATCGTCAAACAACTGACTTCGGAGTCGGGGTACGATCGCCTTAAAAAGCAAACCGACGAGGATGACGGCGGAATTGAGGCTTACAGCATGGCTTGGTTTGGCAAGCCCGGCGACGACAAGTTCGAGTGGATGCTGACCGGTCGCCACTTGACTCTCCGCGCGGATGGTAATTCCCAAGACAAGATCGTCTTTGGTGGCCCTGTCATTTATGGCCACGGCGAAGAATCATCGCCCAAAGACAACATATTTTACTATCAAACGCTGAAGGTACAGAGTGTATTCGAATCGCTTTCCGCCGATCAACGCAAGAAAGCACTTGTTGGATCCAATCCACCGGCTGAGACCAAAGTCGCCATTCAGGGTTCCCGCGGAACCTTTGAAGGTTTGTCGGGGGCAGACCTCCAGAGCGAACAAAGGACTCTTTTTCAGCAAGCGATCAAGAGCATCTTGAGTATGTATCGGGACGAGGATTCAACCGAGGCGAATGCGATTATCGATCAGAACGGTGGACTCGATAATTTGCGGATTGCATACTATGCAAAGAACGATTTACTAGATGATGGTATCTGGGATGTTTGGCGAATCGAAGGCCCGTCTGCGGTGATTCATTTCCGCGGTGCCCCCCACGTTCATGCCTACATTCATATCGCGGCTCCGAGAGTTTCTTGATGAAAATTCTTTTTCCATGTCCAGGATGTAGACATCCTTTAGTGCTTCCCCGTTTTGCCAGTTCCGCGGCTCGATTGCGATGTTCCGTCTGTGGGCATGCGCTGTCTGCGAAGTCGATATTCATCGATAGCAGTCAGCTTGGAGCAGCTTGGGATGTCGTTGAAGACTCGGGCTCGGATAGCGTTTTTGAGCCGCTTTACCAGACCGATTCGAGGAGCGGCTTGATACCGGAATCGATCGACGGAGAAGTGGTACGAGAGCTCGGAGTCGTCGTTCCACAGTCGAACGAATGGGAAACTCAATCGTCATCGCAGGTGATGGACGAACCGCTTGAAACCGAACCGGCCTACCAGATAGCGGCTGAGTTCCGTTCATCGGACGTCGGCAATCTCGGCGAATCGGCCGAGTTTCAAGCGGAAGCAATGCCTGACGAAATGATCGGCGTTTCGGACGAACCATGGTTCTCGCCGATGGAACAGCAGGACGATACTGAAACTGCAAGTGTCGGCGTTGTGGAGGATCGGCAAGACGTCGATTTTGATACGTTGCTCGAAAGTCATTCTGAAGATTCGAGCGAAAGCACGCTAGCTTCACTGGAAGAACATCCTATCGTGGACGTCGACGACGAACCTGCCTTGACATTCGACGACGAACCCGTCTTGATACTCGACGACGATGATGATGACGAAAGCTTCGTATCGGACAGCGGCAATGAATCGGAGAGCGTTGAGGTCGAACATTCCGAGTTTGAGCCTATCGACGAGGTGGAAGAGATTGGAGTTGTCGAAGAACCGAAAGAAGAACTAGCGGCTCCCGTGCCAGAGGTCAAACGTCGAACACCTCAAATCCTTCCCTCTGAATTGTTAGGGAATTCCAGTTCGGTGCTACGCTCTCGCAAAAAGAGCAATCCCCTCGGAACGCTCCTTTCAGTGGTGGGAGGCGGCGTTGCAGCCGTTCCGATCTCCATTCTGTTGATGTGGTATGCCTTGGGCAAAGACCCGCTCAATGCTGGCCCCATGGTTGCAAACCTCGCTCCTTGGGTCGTGCCCGAAAAATTCCGCGGCAGCGGAATGGGTTCAACGGAACAGTTGCCAGAGATGCCGCCGATGGTGGGGCCTGGCTTCTCCGACGTCGGGTCAGACGCACCGATGAAGCTTCCCAACATCGGGGACATGGCCGTGGCCGAACCTGTTACTGAAACATCATCCGAGCCGGTGATGAAACCGGCAACGGAGCCCGATACGTTGACGGGAATCAGTGAACCATCTACTCAAGTATCCATCGCACCGACAAGCGAAACAACAGCCGTATTGCCAAGCGTTCAAGAAATCCCGAGTCCGTTTTCTGCTCCGGAAACGGTCTCCACCTTTTCGCCCGATGTTGAACCAACGGAGATGAAGAACAATGCCAGCGCGACAACGAACGTCGCAGCAATCGAAACTTCGATCCTTAAATTGAAAAAGGCGATTGAATTATTTGACGCGGGGGCTTTCGAGTCGACATCGGTTTTGTTTCGGGCACTCGAATCGATTGGTGAACGATTGGCC
>JANPLJ010000059.1:0-3004 GCA_031426475.1 Pirellulaceae bacterium
AGCTACCGTCGCCAGACGGTGGAAGAAGCGCACGGTCCCTTTTTTGAGATTGCTTGACTGCTTCAGAAGGAAAAAGCGTGGGTGGTCGATTATCGTGCAGCATGGTAGCCCAACAACCGCTTTCGCTGAGTTTCTTTGGCGTGTTTTGAACCAGAGTTGCAATGAGCGACCAAAAGCTTCGAAACAATCTATGACCGAGCAGCACTCTGCCCGCTCCATCATGTAGTCATGAAATCGAAACCGTGGCACGGTCTTTGCTTTGAAAGGCGATATGCACACGGAGCGATGTGCACAACTTCGAGTCGGAGTTCGATGTTTTTTATCTCATCTCAGGACGAGCCTTGAACGACTTTATAGGATGGATGTTGAACTATGCCCCGATTTCTACTGCGCAAGGTAAAAACGGTTGAAGCTACTAAGCTCGATATTGGAGGAAGAAACTTCGCTTCGATGGTGGAAGGTGAGGAGACATTGGTAGTCGACGACCGATGCCGACAATCACGTTCGAGTATCGTCGAAGAAAAGTTCTCACAGTTGGTATCACTTGCTGCGGCAAGATACTCCAGCTACTCCGTCGCAGACACGAATTAGACTGGCCGGATAATGGAAGCGGCTATTAAGCATGGCTCGTTTGGGCCAATTCAACTCGAACTCCATGCGCAAGACCTCGGCAGCAAGCTAAGGTCTGCAAAAAAGATAGGTGCTGGACATCGGCAGCACCTACTCCAGTTTCGCAAGTATGTGCGACAAATCGAGGCGGGGCACCGCACCGCCGTAAAATGGGCAAGCGAACCAGGCTCGCATTCTCCGGTTGTCGAATGGTTGCTCGATAACTATCCAATTGTGCGAGATCGCATCCGAGATGTGCTCGTTCATCTACCACGGAAGTTCTGGAGCGAGCTACCTCGTATGGAGGATAGTTCGCCACGAATACAAATCATCGCCGATGAACTCATCTTGCACTCGGACGCTTCGCTTGATGACATTTTGATCGTCCAATTCGTCGACAGTGTGCAGGAACGATGCGAACTCACTATTGGAGAATGTTGGGCACTCGGGACATTCTTGAAGCTTAGTTTAATTGAACGGCTACGTTATATTTGCGCCGACATGGAGCACGACTACGTCACCAGTAAAAAGACGAGAACATTCCTTGAGCAGCTCGAAAAGTCTCAGTTCTACGATCGTGAAGAGTTGCGATCGTTCGAAGAGTATTCGTCGCTAGTGGAATTGCATATGGCGGCAACCAAGGAAGCAGGGTATCCCGCGAGCCTCAAAGCCGATGTCCAGGAGCTTATTCAGTCCAAAGGCCTATCGCTTGAGGAGATTCAAAGGATAGAACAGCAGCGACTTGCCGCATGTCAAGTCAGTATCGGGAACGTGATTACAAGCTTGCGATTGCTTGACGAACTAGATTGGCCGAGCATTTTTGAGCAGATCAATTTGACGGAACGAGTGCTCCGAAACGACCCGACTGGAATCTATGAGAAGATGGATTTTCAAAGTCGCAACCGCTATCGCGCTGAAATAGAAGAATTGTCGTCGAACTCGGACGCGTCGGAATCGAGTATTGCACGCGCAGCCATTCAACACGCGCTGAAAGAACATTTGCACCATGGCAACAATGGTGGGCCATCATCCCATGTTGGATTTTGGCTGGTCGACGAGGGGAGAAAGGCGATCGCGTCGGCTATAGACTATCGCCCACGCGTTGGGCGCCGAGTACTTCAATGGATTGGAAAGTATCCGAGCGTTTCTTATCTGGGTTCAGCTTTCATTTGTACCGCACTGATTCTGATAGCGGTCGGATTCCTGTTGCATAACCAGGGTTTGGCGTTAGGAACGTTCGTCGCCATCTTGATGCTGTCGATCACTCCGGTTTCAGAGGTGGTAATACAATCGTTCAATGCATTTTGGACACAATTTCTGCCGGTCAAAATTCTTCCGAAGCTCGAACTCAAGGATGCGTTGCCCGAGAAGCATCCGACCATGGTGGTTGTGCCATGCATGTTGACGTCCGAAAGAGACGTGGATGTGCTACTCATACGACTCGAAAGTCACTTTCTGGCAAACTCAGAACCCGGACTTCGGTTTGCACTGCTATCCGATTTTGCAGATGCAGCTACCCCTTCGCTTCCAGAGGACGATTCTCTCATCCAGCAAGCTACCGATGGGATTGAAAAGCTGAACGACCGATATCAGTCGATGAATGGCGTTCGACCGTTCTTTCTCTTTCATCGATACCGAACCTGGAACGCAACCGAGGGCAAGTGGATGGGCTGGGAGAGAAAGCGAGGAAAGCTTTTAGAATTTGGCAAGCTACTTCAAGGGGACCGTCGAAGCACCTACGAGACCTGCGTCGGTGACTTGCAGGATCTCGAGCCGTTTTGGGAAGCGGCTTCTGAGCCATTCATCATTACGCTAGACGCCGATACCGTGCTGCCGCGAGACACCGCCCGCCAGCTCATCGGCACACTCGCTCATCCGCTCAACCGTCCTCACATCGATGCAGATTCGCGAATGGTGACTCGAGGGTACGGCATTTTGCAACCGCGGGTTAGTGTGCAAATGGAAAGCGACTCTCGGTCCTGGTATCATCGACTGTTCGCGAGTGGTCCTGGTATCGATCCTTACGCATCTGCAGTCTCCGATATCTATCAGGATATTTTTAGCGAAGGCAGCTTTACCGGAAAAGGCATCTATGATTTGCGAGCCTTCGAAACTGCTTTAGAGTCGAGATTTCCGGAGAATCGGATTCTATCTCACGACTTGATCGAAGGTTGCCACGTACGCACGGCGTTTACAAGTGATGTTGAAGTCTTTGATTCCTATCCGCAACGCTACGACGCCGACGCTCGGCGGCATCATCGTTGGACACGCGGTGATTGGCAGATTGCATCCTGGCTTCTAACCTTTGTTCCTTCCGAACACGGACCAACTCTGAACAAGCTATCGCTGCTCTCGCACTGGAAGATATTCGATAACTTGCGGCGAAGTATGGTTC
>JANPLJ010000060.1:0-1354 GCA_031426475.1 Pirellulaceae bacterium
CAGGATACTTGCGATCATTGTCCCAACCCAAGTGCCGAATCGCCGGAGCCCACTCGCGATGCGGCGCTTTATGCTGACTCATCAGCACGAAGGGTTTGGTTTTGTCTCGATTTTTCAGCCATTCGATCGATAGATCCGTAATGACGTCCGTCGTGTAACCGGCTTCTTTTACTTGTTGGCCGTTCTTGATCATCGGCGGGTTGTAATAGACTCCTTGGCCGGGCAGGATATGCCAATAATCAAAGCCGACGGGATCGCTTCCCAAATGCCACTTGCCAATCATCGCCGTTGAATAACCTGCGCTTTGCACAAGTTTCGGAAACGTTTGTTGACTGCTATCGAAATTACTATTGCTGTTGTTGTAAAAGCCGTTCTTGTGCGAGTACTTGCCAGTCATGATCGTAGCGCGGCTGGGACCGCAGATCGAGTTCGTCACGAGGCAACGATCGAAAAGCATTCCTTCGCGGGCAATTCGATCCATGTTGGGCGTATCGAGCAGCTTTCGACTGTCGCCGTAACAACTCATTGCTTGACATGTCAAATCGTCGGTAAAGAAAAACAGGATGTTCGGTCGCTCGGTCTCTGCGGATATCGATTTTTTGACGTCCGCTGCCAAACTTGAGAACACCAAAGTCAAAAAGACTAACCAACGATTCAACATGCTTTATCTCTCCTGGTGAGTCTACGACTCTGTTGCGACTCTAAAATTCAATACCGAGTTCAAGATTAAAAAACGATTCTCAACAAATAGGGTGTGTCAAACCTTAGGCGATGATTTCCGCGATTGGGCTGATATGTTCGACTCCGACAAGCTTCTGATCGAGCCCACTGTAGAAATAGGAGAGTCGATTTGGATCGAGGCCGCATTGATTCAGGATCGTTGCATGGAGGCTCTTCACATGAAACGGTTTCTCAACGGCAGCGGATCCCAGTTCGTCCGTGGCTCCGACGCTAACGCCACCCTTGATCCCACCGCCAGCCATCCACATAGTGAAACCATAAGCGTTGTGGTCACGACCGGATCCTTCGGCATATTCGGCCGTTGGCTGTCGACCGAATTCACCGCCCCAAACAATCAATGTCGAATCGAGCAGGCCGCGCTGCTTGAGATCTTGAAGCAGTGCTGCAATCGGCTGATCGGTTTCACCAGCATGCAGGTTATGATTTTTCTCGAGATCACCATGCGCGTCCCAGTTATCATCGTTGTGGGCACCGCCGGAATAGAGTTGAATGAATCGTACGCCTCGTTCTACCAATCGTCGAGCCAACAAGCATCGCTTTCCGAAATCGGCCGTTTTTTCGTTTTCGACGCCGTAGAGATCGAGCGTCGCTTGTGTTTCCTGAGATAAATCCA
>JANPLJ010000061.1:0-1937 GCA_031426475.1 Pirellulaceae bacterium
TCAAACGTCAATTCACCAAGTTTTGCAAGACGCAGTCGTGGCACCGAATGTTAATGTAGGCAGTACTGACACGGTAAATTATACCGACATGTGAGAGCACATCTTTCGGTTCAAACCTAACCGAATTTCCGAACTTGACACGCAACGCTTTCACGGTATCGATGAGCGAATCCCCAAAGACAATTACTTGGAGATCATATCGTTCTTTCATCAATACATCACCAACGCATCGATGAAGTGACTCGTCCAAACACAGAGATCAAAATCGTCTCGCATCTTCCCTTGCTTAGACAGATGGCCCGTAGTGTTTCGAAGCTCGACGGGGACATTGATTCCAAGTTCGCAATCAACACCTCAACCGTGAAGACGTTAGCTTCACCGAAAAACATTCGCAATCGCATTATAGGAGCCACCATGTCCTTTGCTTTCTCTCGTCGCCTGCTCAAACCGGCCATCGTTATCGCTGTGCTGCTCGGTATGGCCTGGCTCGGTCATTTCGGTCACCGGGTCTGGCAGTTCGAGACCCTCTTTTCGCCGGACAAGATCGCCGATCGCTTCCGCAACATGCACCGGCTGTTCCACACTAACCTGATCCCCAAAAAGCGGTCCGGTATTCGAGCTTGAAGAGACGCCGCAGGCGCTGCCCAAGGACTTCAGCTTCAAGGGCAAGACGATCGCCATCAGTGAATGGATCGAATCGTCCGGCACCGCTGGGCTAGTGGTGATGGCCGATAACAAGGTGGCCTTCGAGCAGTATTCCGTTCACAAAATTTGCGTAGCCGATTGTCACAGTCACAGATTTCAGAATTCCACGAAATAATGTAGAAGCACACAACTTCGAAACGAAAACGACGGGAGGTCGAGCACGACGCTTTGAGAATGTCCTTTGGCCGAATTGGATTCGCAGGGAAGCTCCTGCCAATTGCATGGAGATCAGCAATGGCCAAGACCCTTGAATCTGTAGTATACCCATCCTACTGCTTGACGAGCTTCTCCAAAATCTGAAGGAATCGCTCTGGAGCTTCGACGGGCGGTTCGTGCCCACAGTCTTTGACTATATCAAGGGTAGCACCTGGAATGAGCTTTTCGATCACGCGACCACAGTTGTCAAGTGGAAGCAGTTTGTCCTGGTCGCCCCAGATAAGATGCGTTTTTGAAGTCAATTCACTGAAGCGATGTGTAAAGGCCTTAACTGCTTTAGGCGATATCATTCGAATCATCGCCGCATACGCGGCTGCTTTTCCCCCTGGAGAGTTGATGATGCGATGCATATTGTTGAGCACGTCATCCTCGACGACCGACTTTGAGTACCACACGTCATTAACCAGAAAGTTTCGCAAGCTCTTACGGGTACCTGCAAGTAATTGAAATAAGAGGGAACCGACGAATGGCAATTGCAAGATGCGACCGAGCAATGGCGGCGGTTGCGCGATGCCGACGCTGTCAATCAAGATCAATCTGTCCACCAATTGAGGATAAGTTACTGCGAACTCGGTAGCGGCAACGCCTCCCATCGAATGAGCGATAAGGCTGAACTTGTTCCAGCCGATAGCATCGACAAAAACTTTAACTTGTTCGGCATACCAACCTGGATTGTAGGGAACGTTTTTGGGTGATGGTTTATCCGAGTCCCCGAATCCGACGAAGTCCACGGCACAATAATGGGTCATTTTGTCTTGGTTCAACGGTAGTTGGAATTTCCGATTGCCGAGCTAACGGACAAAAAGCAGATTGCCGAGACTTTTCTCGAGTCTTGCGGCGTAGGTTTAACGCATATTGGCAAAAGTTAGAAGGGAAGTGGGTGGTCATTTCTGACCACCCGCTTCTAACTTCCGCACTTGCATCGGCGCTCGGGTCGCTCCTCAGCGTTGCCCTATCCTCCGTGCAAGCTCTTTCGTTTTAGTCGCTAGTCAAAGACTATGCAACCTGTTTTTCGT
>JANPLJ010000062.1:0-5398 GCA_031426475.1 Pirellulaceae bacterium
TCTTCATCCACGCTGTCCGCGGCATCGGCGATACTGCGTTTATGAGGTAGAAAACCCTCTTCCATGCCGACCATGTAGACGAATGGAAACTCTAGCCCTTTCGCGCTATGGAGGGTCATCAAGGCAATTGCGTTCCTCGGCTCTTGCTTTTCCTTGGGTGATCCAAACTCACGACCGGTCAGCGCAATATCCGAAAGGAATCCGTCTAGTTTCGCATCTTGATTTTCGCTGGCATATTCGGCGATCGCATTGACCAGCTCTTCGATGCTCGCGCGACGCATACTGATCTCGTCAGGATCATCGTACAGTCGCGAAATCTCGTCCTCGTATCGAAGATCCACGATCAACTGCCGCGTGAGGTCGACCAAACTATGTTCCGTTGTGAGCTGTTCATTGAAACGAGCATGCAATCGACGAAGCGACTCGAGCCCGTTCTGAGCGTTGGTCGGCAATCGCTGAATCACCTCGGCCGTGCTACAAACATCCCATATGGGCTTACCTATTTTGACGGCCGCACCCAATAGCGTTTCAACGCTTTTGGCACCCAATCCCCGCGGTGGTGTGTTGATGATCCGCAGCAGCGAAACCTCGTCGACAGGGGCAGACAGCCATCTCAAGTACGCCAAGAGATCACGGACTTCCTTGCGATCGAAAAACGACTGACTGCCTGTCAATACGTATGGCAATTTCGCGCGTCGCAATTCGGTTTCAAAAACCCGCGGTTGCTCGTTGGTGCGAAAGAGTATTGCAAAGTCGCGTGCCTGGGCACCACGTTGAGCATCGATTCGCTTGGCGATCTCGTTGACGACCTCGCGTGCCTCCGTTGCTTCGTCAGGAAGCGTCCAGACTCTCGGCGGCAGTCCGTTGGGGCGCGCGGCTCGAAGGGTTTTTTCATGTCGATGCTGATTGAAAACAATTAGCTGGTTCGCTGACTCCAAGATCGCTGCCGTCGATCGATAATTGTCTTCTAGCCGAACCACTTTAGCTTCTGGCCAGTCGTTGCGGAAATTCAAAATGTGTCGAACTTCGGCTCCTCGCCAACCATAAATCGATTGATCGTCGTCGCCAACAACGCAAAGATTGCGATGATCCTGAGTCAACGATCGAATAATTCGATACTGGCTGCCGTTGGTGTCTTGATATTCGTCGACCAGAACATGATCAAACAACTTCGCCTCAGCTTTTCGAATCTCCTCATGTTCGGTAAGCAACCCTTCGGTGCAGAGCAGCAGGTCATCAAAGTCAAACGCTCCAGAGAGTTTCAAACTGCGTTGGTAGCGAAAGTAGCCGCTGGCGGCTAAGTGCTCCTTGTCGGAGACTGCGACCGACATCGCTTCGTTAGGTCGAACGCCGGCGTTCTTCCAGCGACCGACGATCGAAAGAAAGTCCGTCGGCTTGAGCATCGTTTCGTGGATCTTCATCTCACGTAAAACGCCGCGAGCCACACTTTCCTGGTCACCTCGGTCGTAAATCGCGAATTGCTCTGGATATCCCAATGTTCGGGCGTGCCGTTTCAGGATTTTGACGCACAACGAGTGAAACGTGCCAACGAGGGGCTTGGGCCGCTGCGGTTCGCCGCGTTTAGTCCGCTTGGGGTGTTTCAACTGGACGCCGATACGTTCCTGCATTTCCTGGGCGGCTTTATTCGTAAACGTAACCGCCAAAATCCGATCGGCTTTGATTCCATGGCGAATCAAGTTGGCTATTCGGTAGGTTACGACCCGCGTTTTGCCAGTCCCAGCGCCCGCCAAAACCAGCAACGGCCCACTGAGAGTGTTGACGGCTTCCATCTGAGGCGGGTTGAGATCAGCCACGGTTTTGTGCGAAATGATGCTATTGGAGGGGTCGGTCTGGCAATCTCAACGATCGTAACAGGCAATTTTCGCGGCGAAAGAGCTGATTTGGACTCGACGAAATCCCCGGTGGAGGATACTTTTTGGGCGAGTCGATTTAGGAGTTTTGTCCCATTTTGAGTTTTTGAGAGCTTCATGTACGCGATTTTCACAGACGGCGGACGTCAATATAAAGTCGAGCAAGGTCAAGTTTTGGACATCGATTATCGAGATACCGCTGAAACAGGCGATTCGATCGAGTTCGATCGCGTGCTGGCCGTCAATACGGAAAATGGCTTGAAGCTTGGTACGCCTACCATCGGTGGCGCTAAAGTAAAAGCAACCGTTGTCGGACTTGAAAAAGGCGAAAAAGTCTACATCCAAAAGTTCCGACGCCGTAAGAACTACGATGTACGCACCGGCCACCGCCAAAAGTACACTCGTATTACCATCGAGTCGATCTCGATTTGATCGGGGAGCTCGGGATCTTGAGGGGCCGCCTGGACTATTCATAGTCTTGGCCAATATTTGGGTAAACGAAGACAACGCGTCGAGTTACGTCGCAATGCGAAAAAACATTGTAGCTACGTTCGCCAGAACGTGGCTGTATCTCCAAGCGGTTCACAACGTTCTGGCGAACGTAGCTACGAGCGATGAACGATTCGGGCTAACTGAATAACCCGAACTCACTTAGCTTCTGTCTTTCGGAGGCTTGCATTCCGATTGCTTCGGAACGCCTTATCGCGTTTCTTTGCGAATCGGACGCCACTGGAGAGCGTCCGCATTGGAGGCAGAGCGAGGGCTTAGACTGTTTAAGTCCGACTTGGGAAGGTTCCCTGCTTGCGGGAACCGATCGGTCGTCCGGCTATTATCAAGCGCGGTTCGATCGCTCGAAGATTTCGAAGACCCAAGACTGAAATCGCTTCGGCCAGTTAGATTCTGAGCGGCCAGTGACTTCCCGCCGCTTAGCTGCGATTGTAGTTTTGCAGCGAGCTTCTCGGTTTCCGCTTGTTGCTGAAGCAGCCTCGAGCGATCGGCTCGCAGCTGCTCGTTCTCTTTCTTCGTCGAACGAAATTCGCTCAGCAAGCGTTCGTTTTCGATCTGATATTGCTGCATGCGGCCGGACATCGGGCCGTTCTGGCATCCTGTGGCGATAGCCAGACAAAGCATCCAGCCACCATAGCCTCTCAGCGTGACAAGTGTTTTGAAAGCATTCATCGATACAGCCACGCAACAATACTCCGGAGCTATTTCCTACCGCATTCGAGAGATAACAAATTTGCTATGTCGCACCAAGAGCAACCTGCAATGTAAAAATATATGGGTTGTAATGGATGTTTTGGTTGGGGTTTATGTAGCCGTTATTCCGATAGTGCCAATAATGCGACCCTTTGCGTTATCGAAGTGTTGCTGGTTTGGAAAATTCTGTTTCAAGGAAACTGCAAAATGCTCCACTTTCGAGCACGATCCTTCCGTTGGCTAGCGATTTTCGCATCGCTGATGGCTGCCTCGCCGTTGTCGGGACAAACGAACCTCCCGTCGCCGGGCGTTGCAATAGGTACGCCGGTGGTGCAGTATCCTTCGACTAGTCCAGCGCCCGATGGCAATGCTGGGTCGATCCAGATTTACAACGTACCCGTTGAAATGGTTGGAGTCGTCGGGGCTCGTTTGCGAGTCCTCTACGGAAACGATGCTCGCGTCAATATTACGACCGAACCGGGAACAGGCCGTCTGATGGTTCTGGCACCGTCGACGATTCATCAAGACATCGCCGCTCGCGTCGAGCTTCTTCAGAAGGACATTCGAGGCAACTCGCCCACGAAGCCAAACGGAGTGCCAGCCCAGCCGGTATCGATGCAGCGCCAATACAAGCTTCAACACGTGACGAGCCGCGATCTCGAAGAGTCGCTTCAACGTTTGTCCGGACCACGGATGACCGTGACCACCAGCAAAAACGGGGAGCTAGCACAGTTTAGACTCACCGGCGCTAGCGGCACTCAAGACATTTTACAGATCGATCGAAAGACCAATACGATCACATTGCAAGGTCCGTCATCGAACGTCTATTCGTGGATGCAAGTCGTCGGTGCCATCGATCAGGGGCGAGTTGCCGGAGAAGAGGTGCCGAAGATCGTATCCTTGGCTCCTGCGGATCCGAAACGTGTCGAGCGAGCGCTGAATATGGTTCGAACCGTCGCGCTTCAGCAAAAAGCGGAAGAGGAACAAGCGGTTGGGTCGGCCAAAATTGGCCAACCTGGAGCCAAGGGCGGCGACGAACGAGCTTCCGCGATTGGGAGCCTCGACTCGCTCGACACCGAAAGCGGACTATTTGGTGACGTTCAGATCGAATTCGTCGGCGAGCTTGGGCTGGTTATTGTTCGCGGCGGAAAACGTGATGTTCAGCGTGTTCTGGAAGTCATCGAACAGATCAAGAAGCAAAGCGAAGGAACCCAGCCGGAAGTCGAAGTTATTTTGCTGAAGCATATCAATAGCCAAGCGCTCGAAACCATCGCAACCGAACTTTATGAAGAAGTCCTACAGCCTCGCCAGGGGCCGATTAGCATCAAGGCCCTCGTGCAACCCAACGCGTTACTCTTGGTTGGACGCCGTGAATCGATCGCTTCGGTGATCGAACTCATCAAGAAACTCGATCAACCATTGGACGAATCGAGTCAGCTCAGGGTCTACAAGCTTTTGCATACGTCGTCGATCGACGCGGAATCATTGATCAACGATTTTTTCGCGGAAGCATCCGGTAGCACGAATCCAGTACCTGGACTGGGAACGCGAGTTCGAGTCATTTCGGACTACCGAACAAACGCGCTAGTCGTCCGGGCTAGCCCGCGAGATCATCTTGAAGTGAAGCGTTTGCTCGACGAGATCGATATCGAAACAACGACCGCGCAAAGCGAGATCCGCGTCTTCCCGTTAAAGTACGCTCTATCAACTGAACTACAACCGATCCTCCAATCAGCAATTACCGGTCAAGCCGTCCAAGGCCAAGGTGGCCAACAAGGAGGCGGAGGACAGCAAGGTGGCGGAGGACAACAGGGTGGCGCGAACACGGCCGATGGAAAAGTCACACCGCCGTCGAGCAATCTATCGATCATTTCCAAGGACAAGACCAGTACCAATTCGGGGATCTTGGCCGGTGTCATCGTGACCAGCAATCCAAGCATCAATTCACTTCTCGTGCGAGCACCCAGCAAGAGCATGGCGTTGATCGCTGCGTTGATCGATGAACTCGATCGTCCACCCAGTGCCGAATCGCAACTGAAAGTCTTTGAAATCAAGAACGGCGATGCGACTTCGCTTGCCTTGCTGGTTCAACAGCTTTTCGGTCTGCCAACCACGGCAGGAGCATCCACCACGGGCGGAC
The DNA here is from genome assembly GCA_031426475.1 of Pirellulaceae bacterium. Lineage (GTDB taxonomy): Bacteria > Planctomycetota > Planctomycetia > Pirellulales > Pirellulaceae > JAIYDQ01. The sequence goes on from JANPLJ010000062.1 coordinate 5,212, forward strand.
TATTTGGGGGTGGTGGTAACCAGCAGAACCAGGCCGGTGCCAACGCCGGAGCTACGACAGGAATCGTTCCGTTGCGAGTATCTGTCGATAGCCGCACCAACAGCATCATCGCTGCTGGTTCAGCGGTCGACCTGGAAGTGCTCGAAGTCTTGCTCGCGAGACTCGACGAACGCGGTATCGAAACACG
>JANPLJ010000063.1:0-2188 GCA_031426475.1 Pirellulaceae bacterium
TGTTGGTCTCAATAATGTCCGAACCGGCCTCAAGATACTCGGCATGGATCCCTTGGATAATCGCAGGCTGCGTCAGGACAAGCAGGTCCGTCGCCTTCGAAAGGTCGGCCGGGTGGTTTTTGAATCGCTCGCCTCGGATCGCCGATTCAGGGAGTTTTTTCTGAAAGATCAGAGCTCCCATGGACCCATCCAGCAGCAAAACTCGCTGCTCCATGAGCTCGCGTAACAAACCTTCCGTATCTGAAGTGGCCCTCGTCGCCATGTGTATCCCTGTAACCTTAAAGTCAAAAATCAAAGAGCCTTAGTTTACTCGGCTTCTGTTTTCCTCCCAGAAGCCAATCGCGAATTCTAACTCTTGGACCGCATTTTTAACCAGAAGTTCGCAGACTTTGCCTCTAAAAGCGCTAGATTGGCTAAGTTGCGAATCTCAGACCGGTGTTACGACCGGCTGCGCGAACCGTGGGGCAGCGGCTCCGACCGCTGGCAACGAACCGTCCCGCGGGCGGAGCCGCGGGACCACTTACTTCTTACTTCCTACTTCACGGGTTGCTTTGAGAAATAGACCCGAACGTCGGGATGAGTTGTATAGAGCCGCCATGCCTGGCCATCATGAACGACCGTACCACTGCTGGCACCCTTTGACGCCGAATTCACCGGAACGATCGGGTTCTTCGAATACTTTTTCCAGTGCACGAGATCCTCCGACATCGCAATGCAAGTTGTCCATTCCCCCCATTTCGGCAAGGCGCTTGCATGATAGTAGGCAAAGTAGCGATCGCCAACTTTGACAATCTGATCGATGGCGACCGCATAGCGATCATAATCGTCAGGGCCAAGGGCGATGCAAGGTTCATCGACCACGTTGGTCCATTGCTTCATATCCTTCGAAGTCGCGACGTAAACCGCTAAGTCGCGGCGTTCATAGAAAAGCCACCACGTGTCGTTCTCAAACCATGCCGTCGGTGTCCCCCGTGGTCCACTCGAGATCGGTTGACCGTTCGTCATTCGAATATCCAAGTCGCCCTGCTCCTGCCAATGGACTCGATCCTTGGATGTCAACAAATGCGCCACATCGTCACGTCCCTCTGCGAACATATAGTACGTATCGCCTCGTTTGATGATACACATGTCCTCAATCCAGCCCTCCGTGTTGAGGGGGTTGCCGGGCCAACGTGTCCAGTTCAAACCATCGGGAGATGTTGCATAACCCAGGAGTCGATCCTTGGTGCGATCCTCGTTATAGCCCGTGTACCAAAGATGCCATTGATCGCCCTCACGCATGATCCACCCGCGTTCGCGCACTTGCTTGTCCCAATGCTGAGCATCAGTGCCGGCTAGTAGGGGCTTTTCCGAAGCCGGGCCGAACTCGACCAACTCCGGCGGGAACGCGACGGCCTTCTCGGATAAAGGCTTCTCCGCAGACAACGTATCGACTGCGGCAATCGATGCGACAAAGCAAAGCAACGACAAAAAAAGTTTCATGGTGAAAACAAGTATACCTTTACGGCGTCATTATTTGTTACAGCAATCTTGCCGCGATGTACAGTCGCATCCGGTAACCCGGCAACTCGCGGAAGTCAAATTGCTGGTAAAACGCTTTTGCGGGTTGGTCGACACAGTCCAATACTACAGCGACAAATGCGAAGGTACGACTTGCATCGAAGCAATCTCGAAGCGCGGTCGCAAAAAGCCGCCGACCATCGGGAAACGCAACTCCTTTCAATCCTCGCCTCGCATAATGGCTGCTAATTCTTTCTGAGCCTTAGTCAATTTGATGGGCTTGGATAATGCATTCCAAAACTGCAATTGCTCGTCAGGAGTCATCGCAATGACCTTCAATTCAGCGAACGCCAATTCACGTCGCGATTGTTCCACCATAACTGAACGAACGTAGTCGCTGACACTGACCTTCCGCTGGTCGGCAGCCGCGGTCACCAAGGCCTTCGAGTCTTCATCGAGCCGAACCATCAGTGAACTTGTTTTTTGCATCCCATGACCTTTCTGTTCTTCGCTCTTGAATAGCACGTCGTATTGCTATTTGCAATACAATGCAAGCGTTATCGGCTTGAGATTTTTGGGGGTCACGGTCGATGGCGTGGGATCTCGGCTTTGAAGTCACCGAGGCTTGGCCAATGAAGTCGCTTGTCGAGGTCGACTTCGGCGATTGCGATCGTGCCCCAGTCCGTCG
>JANPLJ010000064.1:0-5358 GCA_031426475.1 Pirellulaceae bacterium
GAGACGACGACAAACTTCGTCATATGCAAGAACTCGGTGAGGACCGAAACGAAGCGTCCGATATTCGCTTCATCGAAAGGTGCATCCACTTCGTCGAGAATACAGAATGGGCTTGGTCGGAACTGAAAGATCGCCATGATCAGTGCAACCGCGGTCAAGGCTTTTTCGCCACCGCTCAAAAGCGAATTCGAAAGGGCCGTCTTCCCAGGTGGCGTGGCGACGATCTCGACACCCGCCTCGGACATGTCATCGCATTGCTCCAAGATCAGATCGGCATGACCGCCACCGAATGAACGGCGATAGAGTTCTTGAAAATTTTTGCGAATGGCTTCGAGTGTCTCGGAAAACAATCGTTGCGAATCTTCGTTGATCTTTGCCACGATTTTGTGAAGGTTATCTTTCGCTTCCGTGAGATCTCGATAATGTCCATCCAGGACATCAAAGCGAGATTGCAATTCGTCCAATTCACGCAACGCCTCCATATTCACGGCCCCTACGGCAGCGATATCTTGTCGGAGTTGCGAGACTTCTGCTTCAGCAGCCATTCGATCTTTCAGCTCTGGAGTCTGTTCGATGAGGACGGTATCCAAGAGATCGATTTGGTAATCTTGTTGATAGCGAGCTACCAATTCATCGATCCGTGCGCGACATTGAGCGACCTCTGTCTCCAAGGTTCGCTGCTGCTCCACCGAGCGGTCTAACTGTCTTTGGTATTGATCTCGTTGTCGCGAAGCGGTTTGACGTTCCGTTTGGAGTTGATTGTTGACTTCGAGCAATGCCGCGATTTTCAATTGTGAGGCATCGACTTGTTCGTTCAACTTTTGACATTGAAGCTTGGCTTCATCCATCGTTTGCTCAGTTGAGATCATTTTGGCGTTCAATGCCGCAATCGCAGCCTTTGCTTCAACAACAGCTTTCTGTCGTTCGTCGGCATCTCGATTCAGTTGATCGAGCGTCGTTTGAAGACTTTCCAAGCGTTGTTCGATTCGCGCCAAGATAATTTTCTCGCCCGTCGTCGACTCTCGAATCGTTCGCCGTTCGTCTTCAAGAGTTCGCAGTACATCTTGTTGCTGAATCAACTGGCCATGAACCGTTTGAGATTCCGCATGGGCTGCTTGCGAGGAAACCTCGGCATTGGCAACGATCACCAAGGAAGCGGAAAGTTGCTCTTGGGTTTCGTCGAACTCTTGTTGGAATCGTCGATACTCGACCTGTAACTCGCCAACTCGTTTCGTGTTAGCAGCCTGTTGAATCGTAATTTCAGCCAATTCCTGGTCAGCGATTCGGGCCGCGTCATCGAGTTCTTTGACGTCGCGGGTTTGTTGTTGCAGACTCGAATGCAGCACAGCGAGTTCGTCGGATGTCGAGTGAGCGAGCTGTTCGAGATGTCGAATCTCGTCCCGCGCGGCAATCATTTCGCTTCGGCGCGATACCAACCCAAGCGCCGTTTGCAACGATCCGATTGAAAGCGTCCCGTCAGCATCGATTCGCTCGCATTCGGCGGTCACAAACCGCAAACCGGCTCCTCGCAAATGGCTCAGATCGAGGGCCGTTGCCAGCGTATCCACCAACCACGTCGTGCCGAGAAGATAGTGAACCAATGGAGCGAACTCGGGCTGGGTGTGGACTAGACGATCCGCACGACCGAGTACGCCCCGCAGTCCATCGAGCTGAATTTTGTCGCCGGAGCGCCGACTCGGAAGTCGGTCGATACGCAACATCGAGACTCGGCCGTCAAGATTGAGTGATCCATCGCGAAGCAAGTCGATGACTTGTCCATCCGACAACACGACTGTTTCCGCGGTCGGTCCCAGTGCGACGTCGATCAAGGGCGCCAAGTGGACGTCGATCTCAATCAAATCGGCAACGAGCCCTTTGACGGAAGTCCATGGTGCATGTTGGTCTTTCGATGCGATCTCCAAAAGTCGCTTCGCCCCGCGGCCGACTCCTTCCTGTCGGTCTTCCAGTTGTTCCAAGAGCGAGAGACGCTCTCGAGTCCCCTGCAATCGACCTTGTTGATGAATCGCTTTTTCTTGCAGGCTGACATGCTGTAATCGCAACGCTTCCAGGTCGGCCTGCCCTTTCGAATATGCGTGTTTGGCGGCCTGGACTTTGGCTTCAACGTTTTGATAATTGGATTGCTGTTGAACGAGCGTTTCCTCGATCGACTTTAGAAGTACGCCGTGTTGTTCGGTCTGCTGCTGTTGGAGGGCAAGCTGTCGCTCAAGCTGTGCAACACGGCTTGATTCGGCAATCAACAGCGCCTCGCTTTGATGCTTTTGGCGATCGCACTGTTGGATCTTCTCCCGGAGTTTCTCGATTGTGTCATTCAATTCAGAGAAACGAGTATCGAGCGTGATGCGTACCTGATCCAATGCTGCGATCCGCTCGGATTGTGTTACGCGCTGTTGATGCAATGTCTCAATTTCAGAAATTCTCGCAGCGACTTCGTCGGCCGTCAAAACGGCTTTCTCTTCGATCGCGACCTGACGACTCGTAACGATTTCGCGTTCGGCAACCAGTTCGACTTGACGTTCGCCAAGCGCGGCCTGGGAACTTTCGAGGCCAGCCATTCGTTCCCGCCAAGCTTGTTGTTCTGATTGAGCGGCCTGCGTTTCTTGGGTTTTCTCGGCAAGTTGCTTCTCAACTTGGTCAACGAGAACAACCGCCGATTCCAGTTGTTCTACGAGTGCTGCTCGTTTGGTATCGTTGGCCGATAGATCTTCGTTGAGCTGCTGAATTTTCGATTGAATGCTGCTTCGCTCGTCGATTCCAATTTGCAATCGAAGCTGCGAGACTCGCTCTGTCATTTCGCGATATTGGTGGGCTTTGGCCGCCTGATTCTTCAGGTTCGTTAGCCGTCCGTAAACCTCATCGACGATGTCTCGCAGTCGAACCAGATTTTGGTCCACACGCTGAATGCGTCGTTCCGTCTCAACCTTCTTCATTTTGAAACGGCTGATGCCAGCTGCTTCCTCGAAGATGGCCCGGCGGTCTTTGGCGGACGACTGCAGCATACGATCGACCTTGCCTTGTTCGATCAAACTGTAGGCATCGATTCCAACTCCGGTTCCTCGAAAGAGATCTTTGATATCTTTCAGTCGGCACGGCTCTCGGTTGATGAGATATTCGCTTTCGCCGCTACGATATACCCGTCTGGTAACATGGACTTCGGGAGCGTCGACGGCTAGCTTCTTGTCACGATTGTCAAGCACAAGGGTGGCTTCCGCAGAATTGCAAGGCTTGCGACCTCCGGCTGCGGAACCTTTGAAGATAACATCCGCCATATCCTCGCCACGTAAGCTCTTTGCGCTTTGTGTTCCAAGCACCCACTTGATCGCATCGACGATGTTCGACTTGCCCGATCCGTTCGGACCGACGACAACTGTAATTCCTTCCGGAAAGTCGAATCGCGTCTTGTCGGCAAAGCTTTTGAAGCCTGCCAATTCTAAGGCAATCAGCATGATTGAGTTACTTCTGGTACTCTGGATCGACTGGCGATGGTGGACGGGATGAAATAGGCCTTTTGGAGATCCATCTTTACCTGAATCGTAGGCATTAGCCCAAGGGCACTTAGTCGGGATTCCTATTTACGATTTTTGTTAAAACAAACCAACATCAAAAAATGCTCTAGCAACGGTTTGCTAGATTCGTTATACGAACGGCTACGTGGGGATTCATTCGCAAAGAATGATGCCTCTCGGCACGAGTTTTATTGCTTCAAGAGAAGTTGCCGCTTACGCCTCGAACCGAGGAAATCCAGGACTTTTCGAAGAGTCGACATACTAGGCATACGTTGGTCAAGGAGGACCACAGTGCAAACCATTAAGACAGCTGTCGTTGTTGTGTTGCTGCTGGTAGTTCTGTATGGAGCTTACATTGCGATCAATGGCTCTGAGACAGAGCTCCCGCCGGAGCTTCAGAATCTCATTGCCAATGATTCCGAAATGAATATGCCGAGCTTTGATTCCGCGGGCCTAACGCCGAGCGGTGGCTTGAAACCGGGAACTCCATTCGGAGGCAGTCCTGGCCTGTCAAGCACTTCGGGACTCCTATCGGGTCCAGCTCCGACGTTTGGTTCGTCAACGAGTGAACCTACTGCAACACCGCCCAAGACACTCACCCCTCCCAAACTCACGAGCATCCCGAGTTTTCCGCCGATGGGCGATTCACCAACGAAGTTACCAAGCTTTCCATCGAGCAACAGTTCGAACACGGGCAGTCCCGCAGAACTCACTTCCGAAACTACAGCCGAACCGACTTTCAGTTTGAATCTTGACGGCCCTAGCAAGATGGATTCCTCACAACCCAGCACGTTCCAACCGCTATCGCCGCCTGCAGCTAACTTGGGTATGCCTAAGGCACTCGATCCATCGAGCTCGACAAGTATTCCCGGAAAGTTTGCGTCGCAGACGACGCCGGCGACAGACAGCCAAACGGCACCATCAGAGAACGGCTTTAATGTACCTGGCTCAACCGAATTATCGGGAACGGAAACCGCTAAGAAAGCCAACATCACGGGTCGATCGTTTGAGAATGCGAAGCGAGCGGCAATCGAGCAAGTCGATCGTGGCGAGTTCAAAGAAGCCCTCACCAAGATGAGTGTTTTCTACAATTCGCCTGAATTGACTGCCGAACAGAATCTCGATTTGATTAACCTTCTTGATTCGCTTGCTGGAGAAACCATCTATTCCCGACGTCATCTTCTGGATACACCGTACGTTGTAGGCCCAGGTGAGACCATTGACGACATTGCAAAGCGTTATGAGGTCCCCGTCGAGCTGTTAACGAAGATCAATGCGGTCAATACCACGATCGGATTGCTTCCGGGTACGAAGCTCAAAGTCTTCCGTGGTCCGTTTCGGGCCGAAGTCGATTTGAATCGCCACGAGATGACCGTTTTTCTCGGCGAAATGTACGCGGGCCGATTCCCTGTATCGACGGGATCCGATCCTCAACCGAAAGAAGGAGTTTTTCAAGTCCTGGATAAGCAACGCCATCGCAACTACTACGGCAAAGGGGGGATCCAGATCGATGGAAATGACCCTCGCAATCCGTACGGTGGATGGTGGATGGACCTCGGTCAAGAACTAAGTATCCATGGTTCGCCGGATAATCCAGCGAGTGAGAATTCGAACCTTGGTTGCATCAGCCTCTCGCCACTCGACGCTGGCGACGTCTTCTCGATGCTCAGCCGCACATCGCAAGTCACCATCAAACGATAGATCGCAGCTCGAATGGCGATGCCTATTGCACTTCCTCCGAAGTCTGACGACATCGGCTACAAATTGAAACCCGAAACTTAAAGTTGGACGAAGCACTAGGACTAGGCGATCTCAACAAACGCGAGTATCAATG
>JANPLJ010000065.1:0-1943 GCA_031426475.1 Pirellulaceae bacterium
TATTAACCTTACCAACGATTCAGAGAAGTCGCCAGGAGAGTGGAACAACATGGTGATCGAATGCTTGGGCGACAACATCAAAGTTTGGTTCAATGGTCATCTGGTCCACCATGGCACCCAGTGCATCGCAATCAAGGGACATATCGCTTTGCAAGTCGAGGCTTCCGAAGTAGAATTCCGAGGCGCTTAAATTCGAGCATGCGTCCGGGTGGATTGATCTACTCAACAATCAGGCCCGCACGACTGGCACTAATTACCCAAGTTCAATTCATGATTCATACCAAAACGAACCGAAGGCTACCTTGGATGGCGATCGTCGCTATTCTGGTCATTCCAATGGCAAAGGCAGTTTCGTCGGGACCATTTGATCTCGATCTTCCCTCGGACCCAGTTTCGGACCACGTAAGTGTTACCAAGAAAATCTCGGCCGATGAAACGGCCGACTTTGCAAAGCTTGATGGTCCCGGCTGCATCAAGCGAATCTGGATCACACTAGGCCGTCCACCCCATTCCGGTCGCACGCTTGCACCTGACGCCAAGCCACCCCGTGCACTTCAGAACCGAAAAATTATTCTGCGGATATATTTCGACGATGCGAAGACTCCGAACGTCGAGGCGCCGCTGGGAGATTTCTTCGGCATCATGCATGGTGTCGATTTTTATCCGGTGAACACCCCGTTCATCAGCGTGAAGGAGCACAACGGCTACGAGTGTTTCTTCGAGATGCCCTTCGCGAAATCGGCACGCATCGAGGTAGTCAACGGACCCGATGCGAGCAACAGTTTCTATCTGCAAGTCGCTTGGCATCGGTATCCGGATCAAGAAATGAAGGAGAAACGCCGGTTCTGTGCACAATGGCGGCGTGAAATGCCGACCCCTCGCTATGGTAATGACTATATGATCCTTGACGCGGATGGCCCCGGTCAGCTGATCGGTTTTTTCTATGGTGTGCGGCTGATTGACTCGGTTGACCGTTGGAGCCACGGCGGTGCCGAGAACATTTACATTGATGGCTTGGGCGATCAGCCCGCGTATCTGCGCGGGATCGGTGGCGAGGACACGTTTGCGACGTCGTATGGGGGTGTTATTCACAGGCCGGAGTCGCATCTTTACGATGGCATTCCATACTACGTTACTGAGGATACCGGGGAAGCCCGCGGCGCGCAGCGGCTGGTCGGTTACCGTTTCTATGTTGTAGATTCGATTAAATTTAAAAAGTCGCTGCGGATTCAGTTTGGCTCGATGGAGAATGACATCGCATCCCTGGTGTATTGGTACCAAGAGGGTGCTCCGCGCCGATACGTCACAATGCCGAACTGGGCGAATTTGCTGCCCGGGACGGAGCTGAAAGCCGGCCGGATGGACCTGCAGCTTCCGGATCACGGAACATGGAGCCTCGGACCGATATTGGAAAACGAGGACTCGTCCGCGATTCATAAGGCGTTGAATTCGACGCCTGGATCGCACGAAAGGTTGCCAGGCAAATGGGAAGAGCAGGCAACGATTCACGGTTTCGTGGATTTCAATCATCTGCATCGTCCCGGTACCAAAGGCGTAGGTACGCATCACCGGAAAAAGGCTGCCGAGGCGATAACCGTACTCAATGCTCCGACCGACATGACGGCCAAGGTCCGAATCGCATGGGATGGCCGTCTCGTGCTGCGAGTCAACGACACGGTGACCGACTTCGGCACGAACGGACCGTTTCGTAAGAGAGACGCGGATTTGCAGCTCAAACAAGGCGACAACCAAGTGTCGGTGCTCCTCAGCAACGATACCAGCTCGAATCATGGCGGCTGGACGTTTGCCTTCCGCGCCACCGCGCCGGACGGTTCCATTCTCGTCCCACGCGCCAGCGCAAAATGAAATACCGCTATCGAGTTCTCGTCTTCCTGTTTTTCCTATCGATCCTCACGTTCGTTGATCGCGTTTGCATTTCTGTA
>JANPLJ010000066.1:0-1083 GCA_031426475.1 Pirellulaceae bacterium
TCGTCCAATGTATCCGACGCCCCGGCAGTCGCGACACCCGATCGAACGATACAGCGGCTGGTCGCCAAGTGTTTCCCACGGGAAATCGGATGGTACGTCGTCATGTGTTGGGCGATAGGCTTCCTTGCATTTTACGCACAAACGTCGCACCAATCGCTGCGCCATTACGCCTTCTACGGTACTGGCCACGAGAAACGGTTCAATTCCCATGTCGACGATACGCGTATAAGCCCCGGCCGCATCGTTGGTATGCAACGTACTGAAGACAGTGTGACCGGTGAGCGAAGCTTGGATCGCGTTTTCGGCAGTTTCAGCATCTCGAATTTCACCGATAAGAACGATATCCGGATCGTGGCGCAAGATACTTCGGAGCGACGCGGCGAACGTCAAGCCAATCTTGGTATGGACTTGAATTTGATTGATTCCATCGAGTTGATATTCGACAGGGTCTTCAGTCGTGATGATCTTGTTTTCCGGCGACTTGATTTCCAGCAGAGAACTGTAAAGCGTGGTCGTCTTTCCAGAACCTGTCGGTCCCGTGACCAGAATGATTCCGTGCGGTATTCGGATCAGTTCACTGTAGACTTGATAGGTCGCTTCATCCATCCCAAGATTGCGCAGGTCGAACTTCATGGCACCTTTGTCTAGGATACGCATGACGAGGCTTTCACCGTGAATCATCGGAATGACCGACAGTCGAATATCGATTTCGCGACCATGGACTCGCAGTTTGATACGACCGTCTTGCGGCAGTCGTTTTTCAGCGATGTTCAGTCGGGACATGATCTTCAAACGCGAGATAATGGCGGACTGAAATCGATTGATTTCGGGCGGAACGGGCTGGTTGTGTAGAATTCCGTCGATTCGATAGCGCACGACTAAGCCAGCCGCTTGGGATTCGACGTGCACGTCGCTGGCTCGTGAATCGACGGCTTCGACAAGAATTTCATTGACCAATCGAACCACCGAAGCTTCTTGGGCCATTTCGGAAAGTTCGCTTCCGTCGCCTTCGATCGCTTCGAGCAGCTCGATCTCTTCATCTTCGCCTCGAGCCGCGATCAGACCCTCCACGGTCTCGCTACC
>JANPLJ010000067.1:0-3619 GCA_031426475.1 Pirellulaceae bacterium
CACCCCACCAATCGCCTTCGGCGATTGGTGGGGTGGGAGGGCGACCTTTCGATGGGAATCTGAAATGTATCCAGCCAGTTGTTGCCCCGACCGGGGTAAACCCGGCGGAAGCAAAGATCATTCGAACGGAAGATAAATTGCGCAAGCCAGTATAAAAACGACTCGATATGAATCCGAAAGAAACATCAAAACTGCTACTTGTCGCTCAGCTCAGGCGCTGCCTCGACGCTTTCGACTTTAGCGTTTTCTTTCTTGCAATCCTGCTGGCTGTGTGCGCGTTCTCGACAGGCTGTGTTGGCTATCGCCTTGGAACTCGAACACTCTTTCGGCAGGACATCCGAACTGTACATGTGCCGATCATTCGATCGGACTCGTTCCGACCAGAAATCGGAGTGCGTCTAACCGAGGCAGTTCAAAAAGAGATCGAGGATCGTACGCCCTACAAAATTGTTGATGCCACCAGCGCCGATTCCACGTTAGTATGCCGCATCAATTTTGATACCAAGCGTGTGCTCACCGAAACCACCACGGACGAACCCCGCGACTTGCGTTTGACCCTAGCCGCCGAAGTCAATTGGACAGACCGCATCGGAAACGTGCTGATGGAAAACCGTTTTCTGCCTCCCGGCGAGACCGCGTTCTATTTCTCAGAACATTCCGACTTGGTTCCTGAAGCAGGTCAATCGATTACGACGTCACAGCAACGAGCCATTGAACGTATGGCCGATCATATTGTCGACCAGATGGAAGCTCGTTGGTAGAAAAGGATTTTCGAATGAACGCGCCGAGATTTCTGATTACAAGACTAAGCGCCATTGGCGATTGCATGGAAACGCTCCCTCTGGCAATGGCGATCAAGGATCGATGGCCTGAATCGCACCTGACTTGGATCGTCGATTGCGGAGCCGACTCGCTTTTAAAGCATCATTCGGCAGTCGATGAAGTCATTCGACTTCGTAAAGGTTTTCTTTCACGACCACGCGAGCTATGGCAGCTCAGGCAACAACTGCGATCGCTCAAAATCGATTTCAGCATCGACCCACAAGGACTTTTGAAAAGCGCGATACTAGGCTGGCTAGCTGGGGCCACCGATCGCGTCGGCTTTGCCCCAGGCCAAGCTCGCGAACAAGCTTGGCGGTTCTACCATAGTGCGATTTCGCCGCAATCAACGCACCTTGTCGATCGTCAACTGGAACTGCTAGAGCCGTTCGGTGTCTTTGAACCTCCTGTTCACTTCGGATCCATGACAACCCAAGCAAACAGCGCCGAAGCGGAGCGGGTTCTGCAAAGTTTGAATTTGAATTCAGGTGAGTTTGCTGTGATCAATCCGGGAGCAAGCTGGGCAAGCAAACGCTGGCCCACCGAACGCTATATCGAAGTCGCGAAGAAACTTCACGATAAGACAGGCCTTCAATCGCTCGTTGTCTGGGGCAATGCAGACGAGCAAACGCTTGCGAAATCGATTGTCGATGCGTCGACCCCAACGAGCTTCCTTGCTCCGGATACCTCCTTGCCTGTCCTCGCAAGCATCCTGAAACGCTGTCGCATGTACATCGGATCGGATACCGGCCCGATGCACATCGCCGTCGCCGTCGGAACTCCATGTGTAGCGATGTTCGGTACAACACGAGCCGAATACTGTGGCCCCTACGGCGAAGCGCACCGCATCCTACAAAAACGATACGATGGCGGAACAAGCACCCATCGTCGCACGACCACCAACGCTGCCATGCTCGAAATCTCGGCTGAATCCGTGATCGAACAATGCCTTCTAGTCGCTTCGTCTCAACCAGCATTGAGAATTGCTTCGTAACGTTTTGAAACGTTCTCGATAGCAACACAGAATCGGATCTAGTTCGACTGTCCCCAATCGACCCCTTCGGCATTGGAGGCCGTCTCGCTTTCGAGACCACGGTAGGCCGGAACAAGCAGCTTATTGCGTTCGTCAAATTGAGAACGATAGTCTGCGCTGTTCCGGCAATCGGAAACCTCGGTTCTGCCGGAACGGCGTCGCCAACGTTTTATTCAACCTTCAAGTTCGCTAGCGACTTGTTCCGGCCTACTACTCTTCGTCCGCCTTCGATTTGAGGGTCTCAATTCATAGCCGATGTCGTAAGACTTCGGATGAAGCGCAGTAGACATCGCCTTTCGAGCTTCATCCAAATTCTTACGAATTCGGCTACCCTAAAATGCGAGTTGGACAGAGCATTACTCCTTTGTCAATCTCGACACACGATCAGCGACCAATTTCCGGAGTTCTCGGTAACGTAGCACATGATTTAAATCGAAGCGGAACAGACCTGATGAATGGATGTTGCCACTCGACGATTTCGCAAGCGAATCGTCTGCGATCCAATGATCCAGCATCTCCATTTCGGTAAGAAGTCCTCGCGAAACATTCAATAATATTTCACGTTTTGCGATTGCTTTGGGCAACGCTGAGTACCAAACGTACGCGCCGTCGTACTCCCTGGTACCCAGGAAGTGATACCGATGGCAATCCTCCCAGTAGTCCGCGAATTCGACATTCTTGAACATGAAGGTCCATTTCTTTTCGATAAAGAGTCCACGTTCGATGGCCCACCGGCGATATTGCTCCAGCGAAGTGACCTCGGTTAGCATCGAGTCTATCGAGTATGACTCCGCAATCCACTTCAGATCATCATCCGAACAAGTTGAAAACACAGTCAATATTCGCCAATGGAAATGGATGCGAGAAACAGAGTCGATCCATGGATAGAATGCTTCCATTTTCTTGAGGCAATCTAAACACTCTTTCATCAACTCAGGATGACGGCGAAGGATCGCTAGACGAGCCATCGCGGCGCATTCCGCTGACGCGTTCTGGAGTTCTTGCAGCCAGGTCCATGAAGCCTCCGATTCGCTTGGTTTTGCCAATCGAAGATTTGAGATGCCACGATCCAAATCGGCATTCAATTTCCCCAACCACTTAGAAGCCTTGGCCACCTTCGAATCATCCAGCTTCATCGCATGAATCTCGTTCATACGAAGGGCCATATATTGGCTCGGGTTCGTTGCAAAGTCTTGAGTGCTGAACCCTTCGGTCAAAGGGCTGTTCGGAAACCCACTGGCTTCGAATAATTTGCTCGTCGTTAACACCAGGATTGCTGAATGTATCTTCGGCTGCGAAGCCGCGATTTCGGACGGGGAAAGTTTCTCGCTTAGCCATATCGGTTTCGGAAGCATCCAAAACGCACCGATCGCAATGACGTGCAACAGCACTAGCGGAACGACGAGCCCTGAAACAACAAATCCGCCCGCGAGCCGAAGCCCCGGTCGTTCTAAGCGAATCCAATTCGGAATCAACCAGAAGATAGCGAACAGCAGGTAGGCCGCGATTAAAGCGACGATCCACATCACGATGATTACCGGAATAGTATTTGAATGATGGAGTCCGTACTGCCTCATCGAAAGGTCTGCCCCCCCAAAAATCGTAATCGTTGCAAGTGAGACGAATACAGCCGTAGCGGCCATGCCGATCGCGATCAACACGTTGCGAAAGCAAAGGCTCGCAAGCTGCCCTGCGAAGAAAAATCCGATGGCAGCTAGATATACCCAACCAAACGTTTCATCACCGGGTCGTGAAGACCGGTAGACG
>JANPLJ010000068.1:0-2752 GCA_031426475.1 Pirellulaceae bacterium
ATTTCAAGCGATCGATCCGAACTTCCTCACGGCTGTCGAAACGTCGGTGGCATGGTACACCGAAGGCAAGGGTAACGAAGACCTCGGCGTTCACTTTTTTCAACGGCTGACCGGTGATACTCTTCACGAGCAAGACTGGTCGAAGCCGCTTTTGGTTGAGTCGACATTACCCGAAACTCCGCTCAGTTACGAAGGTCGACTTCTCAAGATTCGATGGTGTATCCGCGTTCGTGTTTACCTGGTCGATGGTACCGATCTGGTGGCTCAAGAACCATTCTATCTCGGTACCGAAACCAAAGAAATCTAAGCGAGTTTTGCGGAACGCTTCTCTTCGAACTCCACCGACGGGCACGCGGTCAAACGAGTTGCAAAAAACAGTTGTCCTATTGAAGTTTCTCGGCAACATTTGAAATCCTGACACTTCTCGCTGATCGCCGGTGCGAATGCGCTCGTTCCCAGGCTCCAGCCGGCTCCAGGATTGGGAACGCATTGCCTGGAGGCTCCTGCCTCCCGAATCGCTAAAAGCAGCGACGCTCTCGCCAGGCAGAGCCTGCAATTCATTGGATTCCCAATCCTGGAGCCTGTGAACCAGATGCCGGCGAAGGGCGAGAAGTGTCTAAATTTTTCGCGATTTTTTGTCACGATCGACAAAGCAGACACTATATCTAACGAGTACTTCTCAGGGAGTGCTCGGGTTTCTCTCCTCCGAGCCCTCAGACGATGGCTGCACTCGAGCGAGGAAGCACAGCACAGCCCCAACGACGTTTTTTGTCGAATCGCCAACGAAAAGAAATCGAATCCATTATGTTCTCAACAAGTAGCGTACTTCCATGGTTCAGGAGGAGCCTTTCCCTGTTGACTGCCATAGTGTGCCTCGGAATTTCCCCGACAGCGCAGGCAACCGTAATCACTCGAAATGTCAATGTTAGCTTGAATGCTACCAATCTCGAATCGTATGATCTGGATGTCGATCTCGATGGCACGAACGACTTCAAGTTCTCGGCCACGCTTATACCAGATCCGTTACTACCAGTGGGTTTCGACGTCGTTGATTTTCCGTTTGGAGGCAACAACGGCGTCGTTATCGATGCCGCAGTTATTAATGGATTTCCAACGGCGAGCTTTTTAAATGCCGGCGACTTGGTCTCGCCATCCAACATTTTTTCCCAAGCATCCTTTGATCAAGCGAACCTTTTTTCCTTCACGGCGATGGACCCGCCTTCCGGTAATTTCGAAGGCAAAACGGGTTTCATAGGCTTGCGCTTTGACGGCAACGGCGGGATCTTTTATGGATTTGCACAGGTTTCCGTCAATGCTCGAACTGCTTCGATCAATCCGTTGGGATTGACGATTGGAACCGTCGGTTACAACAACGTGGTCGGACAGTCCGTACAAGTCCCTGAGGTACCGGAGCCGACGAGTCTTGTGGTGTTCGGGATGGGCGGGTTCGGCATTTTGTCAACATGCTTTTCTAGGAAACGAAAGTCTTGCGCAGCACAGTCATCATAGCTTTTAACAACTAACGAAGGACACACAGTCAATGCGTACATCCATTGTGAAATTTGTCGCGATTGCGACTACCCTTGTATTCGCGTCACAGCGAAGTCAGGCCGCGAATCACCGCGAGGCACCGATCACGTCGATCGATCGCACCGCGGATATTACCGACGTCTATGCATTCCGCAGTTACGATGGAGGCGCAACTCCACGGGTGACGATGATTCTTTGCGTCGATCCGCTTTTGGAACCTGCAAACGGTCCGAATTGGTTTCCGTTTGATCCTGAAATTCTTTACGAGATCAAGGTTGACAACAACAACGACGCGATTGCGGACGTAACGTTCCAGTTTCGCTTCAATACGGAACAACGACTGCCGAACTTGTTCCAAGTCTACGCCGGTGCGGGCGCAGGCATCAACGCCCCGGCCAACTCGCCAGCTCCCGTCCCACCCGGTACGTTGATCGTCCCTCCCCAGATCACCTCGTTCTCCAGTCCAGGACTTGGCCAACGTCAAAGTTACGCCGTGAACATGGTCAAGAATGGTGTCTCGACACCGATCGCGGGGAGCAGCCCGTTCTACGCAGTGCCAGCCAACGTCGGTCCTCGCACGATGAACTATGCTTCGCTTTTCAACGCAGCCATTTTCAATACCAACACATCCAACGTGAAGGTATTTGCTGGAACAACGGACGATGCATTCTGGATTGACCTAGGCGGTGCTTTCGACACCCTCAATCTGCATATTTCGCCCGTGCTGAGTGCCACTCAAGACGCGGCCCAGACCAACGCTGCAACCGATACGGTATCGGGTTACGGTGTGAACTCGATTGCGATTGAAGTTCCAGTTAGCTTGCTCACTCGGACCGGAAACGTTGAGGCTTCGACTTCAGCTGCCGCGACGATTGGAGTTTGGGCGACAACGTCCCGACCAAGAGTGACCGTGCGGCAGTCGCCGCTTCCACAGCAAGGTCAAGGTGCGGTTCGCCAAGTTCAGCGTATGGGAAACCCGCTCATCAACGAGTTGCTGGTAGGTACTGGCTTCAAGGATCGATTCAGTATGGATGAGCCGAAGAACGACACTCAGTTTGCCAACTTCTTCCTCGATCCAGCCCTAGCACGCATTCTCAACGCTGCCACCGGAGGTGCCGTGGCTATCCCAACGCCGCCTCGTACCGATTTGCTCCCGTTGGTGACCTACGCGCCACCCATCGCAGCGGCTGGAACTCCAGCGGGACCTGTTGCTGACTTGCTT
>JANPLJ010000069.1:0-7899 GCA_031426475.1 Pirellulaceae bacterium
ATCGTCTCCTCGTCGCTGGTTTGATTGAAGCTCGTTCGTGCGAACGCTTCGATCTGCTTCGCCAAAACATACAAGATCGTGAACTCGCCGATTTCTATGGCTCGCTATTTGAATCGGAAGCGAGACACCATTCGACATACGTTAGGCTTGCCAAGTTGTTTCGTGATGACGCAACCGTGCGCCAGCGATTGCAAGAACTGGCGACCGCGGAAGCCGAGATCATCGAACAAGGCAGCGAGTTGCCAAGAATGCACAGTTAGCCGAAGGTCAGGCTTTCCAGCCTGCCCCAGGATAGACAGAGCCAGGACTGACTTTTTTCGAATTTGAAGTAAATTGTGCGAACCAGAGGCTGTCACGCTAGAAAGCGTTGGTTTGCACGATGGAGAATGCACGAAAGTGCACCGACCAAGAGACATGTCGCGAAATCGAATCTTGAGCAATAAAACAGCCGTTTGGCTGGTAGTGGGGATTCTTTCCATTATTGCGACGCTCGCAGTCTCCACGCAAAGCATTCTCGCGATAGGCGAGGCGATGACTCGCTATACCGCGAGACTATCGCTCGTTTGGTATTGGGTTGCTGCAATCGGGATGCTTCAGCTAGAGAATCGCGATTGGCTCGCTGAATCTTTCCGCGGCAAAGCCGTTCGATGGTGTTGGACTTGGGGCTCGGTGGCTTTTTTCGTACACGTGATTGTCGCTTTTCATTATTACCACCATTGGTCTCATGCCAAAGCCTATGAACACGTTCAACATGCAAGCAGCTTTGGTGAAGGGATCTACGTTTCGTATTTCTTCACCGTTTTATGGGCCTTCGATGCCTTTTACTGGTGGGGCCAGCCGACGCGTTTTGCGAACCGGCCTGTTTGGCTAGGTTATTCGATTCACGGCTTTATGCTCTTCATTGTTTTCAACGCGACTCTCGTATTTGAATCAGGTGCAATTCGCTGGTTCGGTGCCGCGATCTTTCTAAGTCTTATTGCTGCTTGGATTGTTCGATCGTTCCGTACTCAATGAACGAAATTCGAGTAGCCAAGTTTCGTCTCCCAGGTAGCCGGATTCTTCAGAATTCGGAGGATGCGTGAAAAACCAACATCCTCGGCGACTCATCCAAAGTCTGACGACTTCGGCTACCCTTGGCTTTAGGTTGGTGAGTTTTCGGGCGGCTTGGCGTATGATGATGACTTCCTTTCCTAACCCGCCACAGGAGATAAATCCTATGCACGCTTGTTCCATGCGGCTGCTGTTCGCAGTCGTTTCGATCCTCTCGCTTCAATGCAACCTTTTCGCACAAGCGAAAACTCGCGATCAAGAAAGCTATCCAGTTCACCCTGATTCGAAACAAAAGGATGGAATTCCCAGCGGGCAAATCTTGGAAGGTAGTTTCAGCGATTCCAAGATCTATCCAGGAACTCGGCGCAACTATTGGATTTACGTTCCCAATCAATACGACGCATCGCGCCCTGCGGCTCTAATGGTCTTTCAAGATGGACGCAACTATGCGAAGCGTGACGGTGGGTTCAATGTGCCAAACGTTTTCGACAATCTTATTCATAGCGGCGAAATGCCCGTAACGATCGGTCTCTTTATCGAACCAGGTGTGGTACCTGCGACCAATCCAGATGCGCAAGATCGTTTCAATCGATCGTTCGAGTATGACAGTATGGATGATCGCTACGTTAACTTTTTAGTCGATGAGATTATTCCATTGGTGGTCGATAAGCACGCTATCAAACTAAGCACCGATCCGAACGATCGGGCTATCTGTGGCTCCAGTTCAGGCGGAATTGCAGCTCTCAATGCTGCTTGGCACCGTCCAGACGTTTTTCGGAGAGTATTCACGACTGTCGGAACGTATGTCGGTTTGCGTGGAGCGCACGAGTTCTCGACGCTGATTCGCAAGACAGAACCGAAACCATTGCGAATCTACTTACAGGATGGTAGCAACGACAACAACATTTATGGCGGCGACTGGTGGATGGCGAATCAGGCAATGCTTCGATCGCTTGAGTTTTCGGGTTATGAAGTCAACCATGCGTGGGGAGATGGTTTCCATAGTGGCAAGCATGGGGCAGCAATCTTTCCCGATGTTATGCGATGGCTATGGAAAGATCACGGCAAAGTCCCTGTCACAACACATCCAGAGAATTCCAAAAACGAAGCTAGTAAGTTCTTGATCCCTGGTGAAGGCTGGGAGATCGTCAGCGATGGCCACCAATGGGCGGAAGGCTTAGCCATCACCGAGGATGGAACACTGTATATCACCGATGTACCCGCATCGAAACTTTACAAGATCACTCCCGATGGACAAAAAACTTTGGTTGTGGAAGACACGGGCAATGCGAATGGGATCTCGCTTGGACCCGATGGAAAACTCTATGGCGCCTGCAGCGGAGCGCAGCAAATTCGTGCTTGGGATTTGAAAACGATGGAAATGGAAATCGTTACCGAAGGTACTTCTAGCAACGATATCGTCGTTCGTCATGACGGCACCATTTACTACACCGACCCGAAAGCCGGCAAGGTTTGGATGCTCGACAAGAAAACTCGGAAGCGAAGCGAAGCAGATAGCTTTAAGGAATGCAACGGTATCGGCATTAGCCCCGACCAAACTCAACTCTATGTCGCTCATTTCCCTGGTCGATTCATCTATTCCTTGATCATCGGCGAAAATGGCCAGCTGCAATACAAACAACCGTATTTCCATCTCGAAGTCCCGATCAATTCGCTTCAAGGGCACTTGGATGGAATGTGCACCACGCGAGATGGATGGCTGGTTTCCACGACGGAAGCGGGAGTCCAGATTTGTGATCAACCAGGCCGGTCGCACTTGATCATGCCAATGCCCCAAGGTTCCAAGAGACCTTGCTACGCTCGCTTTGGCGGCCCGGACGGAAAAACGTTGTACGTCGCCAACGTCGACAAAGTCGTCAAGCGCAAGACGAACTTGGTTGGCGCCAATGCGTGGCAAGCCCCCGTCAAACCACCCAAGCCGCAACTCTAATTCGGAACAAGCATGCTGCTTTGTCTCGATTAGGATTTGGGGGTCCAACTCGTAGCCGATGTCGTAAGACTTCGGAGGAATCGCAGCAGACATAAGCGTATCGATCTTCGTCCGAATTCTGACGAATTCGGCTACGCCAAACTCTAAGCGGGACCAAGCGTGAATGGAATGGCCACGAGTCTTTTAAGTCAACATGGCAACGCGGGCTCGAGCGAAGGAAATCGGCCCGAAGATGATCAAAGGCAGCCAAGCTCCAAGGTACGGCGGAAAAGCGGAGTTGCTTGTCGATAGAGACTGAATCAGCATCGTCGCGACCATAAAGAAGGCAACGGTAAAAAACGTTGCTCCCATAACCCAGAAGAGGTGTCTGTCCTGTTGCCGAAGCAGAATAGGAATTCCTAAAAGAAGCAGGGTAAAGTCGAGCATCGGTTGTACGAATCGTTTGTGAACGGTAAGCCGTAGATCGTCGCCTACATGGCTGCTCGGAGAATGTAGCCGACCGATCATGTCGGCTGTCGATGCATACTGCTTCCACGCGCTGCCACCACGCAACTCTGCAAACTCGATACCTGTTACAACAAAACACTGTCGACTTTGCAGCCACGAATGATCGCGAGATGTCAACAGGATCGGTTTCGAATCGTGTGAGATCGATGGAATGGAATCGATGGCTTCGGGTGAGCTTACGTCTTCCAACAAGAATCCGTTGGGATGATCTTGATTGGCGGCCAGGAATCGCCCTTTGCTTGCTTGTAACTGCCTTCCAACCGCGGCCGCAGGACCATCGAGTCGAAATAATGGCTGTATCACTTCTTTGGAAGCAAGACTCAGATGACGCCCACCTACCAAGATTCCATATTTGATGTCGTACACCGGCCTCACTACTCGATGATTCCCAGCCAAAAGATCCTGGGGGGTTTTGCCCAACATTTCTTCAAAGTAGGGAATGACTGTTTCGCGGGACACCGCCATCGCGGCAAACAGCACAATCGAAGCGGCCAGCGGATAACCCAAAATACGTCGCGGACTTAACCCCGCCGCCATCATAACGGTCAATTCGTTGGTTCGCTTCAACCAGGAAACGACGAACATAATCGCTAGCAAAGCTAGCATCCCAGCGAGGCGGTCCAAAAGGGCGAGCGAAAAGGGGCCGTAGTACTCAAATAGCCCCATTGCGACGTTTCCGCGAGATTTACCATACGAAATCAACTCATCGAGATTGGTAAACGCATGGACGATCACCAGTAATCCGACCAAACAAATAAAACAGATCACCAGCACGCGCAGGAAGAGAAATAAAATATACCGGTCGATACGAGTCATAGACTGTCTTCTACTCCATTTTGGTCCACAGTGTCAAACCCCGCCACTATGCTTCTTTTTACCCCTTCTGATGGCAATAATGATCTTTTCCGGTCGAGCAAAACATCCGAAAATGTAACGGCACTCCAACATGAGTCTTCAGGATTGGGACAGGACTTCGAAAGCACGCTTTGGGATTCTGCTCAGGAATTGTCGGCGAAAGCTCCGCGAGATCGCCTCGATTGCGTTACCCGATCACTGTCAAATTTGCGAAACATTCATTCCACCACGTATCGGTGGCGGAATCTGCCAAGGTTGCTTGTCGAGCATCCGTCGCATCGACCATGCTTGTCAGCGTTGTGGAGCCCCCATACCGAGTGTCGTAGGCGCGGTCACTGATTGCTTACATTGCCGACATGGCCGTTGGCCTGCCGATCGCGTCCATGGCTTCGGCGTCTACGAAGGAACTCTTGGCAAAGCGGTTGTCCTCATGAAACAGCCCGGTAGCGAGCCGCTGGCACACAGCCTAGGCAAACAAATGGGACAATGGCTGCATAAAATATCGAGCCCTGGGGCCTTCGATTTGACGGTACCCACTCCGAAATATTGGTTTCAGCGGATCGCCCGTGCTCATAATAGTTCGGATTTGCTCGCCGAACAAATTGGCCTCGCTCTCCAAACCCCCGTCGATCGACATATTTTAGTCAGAGTTCGTTCGACGGCCAAACAAGGGACGTTGATGCGGCATGAACGGGCCGATAACGTCAAAGGCGCGTTCAAAATCGCTCACCCCACGAAGCTCCAAGGCAAGCGAATTCTCGTCATTGATGATATCTTGACGTCTGGAGCAACCGCTGCCGAAATGGTGGCGGTGCTATTGGCGGCCGGTGCAGTGCATGTCGAAGTCGCGTGCCTTGCCCGTGGGATAGGGCAGGGCGGCACCTAGAAAGAGTACGGAATGGCATCTATTTTTATGATTCGTGGTCGGGATGCGGGAAAGCATTTTTCGCTCCTCAATGAACTCACCGTTTTGGGACGCGATTCAAACGTCGACATACCGATTGTCGATCATGAAGTTTCTCGTCAACATGCGATGATTGTCCTCGAGAACAAACAGCATAAATTGGTGGACCTCAAAAGCAGTAACGGGACGTACGTCAACGGCCAACGCATCCACGAATATATTCTGCGTACTGGTGATCGAATGCAGTTCGGGCGGACCCTGTTGGTCTTCACGACCAAGGAAAGCGAGATCCTGGTAGAGCAACCTGTCGAAGTCGATATTGTCCATGAACGGCCCGCCGAAGCGTATCGCACCGAAGAGCTATCTCAGATACGTCACTCGCTACCAAGCTTTGACTCGAACCTCCCCGAAGTCGCCACGCTCACCCTCGAATCTTCTTCGTCGCATGCCGGGACGGCCGCAAGACAGCCGAATGAGCCAATCACCAAAGCCATGCAAGATGGCGCCGACCGAAGTCATTGGGAGATCATGTATCGTACGGTGCTTGCCGTAAGCCGAACGATGGATATCGATCAATTGCTCCAGCAAATCCTAGAACTAATTTTCCAATGGGTTGCGTGTGATCGAGGTTGCGTGATGTTGACTTGCGAAGACACCCAAGAACTGCGCCCCGTTGCCAGACGCAATCGATCCCCGAAAGGCTCGTCGCAAAGAATCGAGATCAGCAAGACGATTCTCGACTATGTTGTTGGTCGGCGAGAAGGAGTACTGACTAGTAACGCCGGAAATGACCAGAGATGGCAACCCGGAGCAAGCATCACTGGGATGGGAATCCGTGAAGCAATCTGCGTTCCGATGCAAGGTCGCTACGGCATGGTCGGTGCAATCTACATCGATACGTCTCAATCACACGGTCGTTTCGTAGAATCACATGGACGCCTAACCTTCAACGAGGAACATCTGAAGTTGATGATCGCCATCGGTCATCAAGCCGCCTTGGCGGTCGAAGATAGTTTTTACTATCGCGGGATGGTGCAAGCAGAACGCTTAGCAACGATGGGACAAACCATCGCGACACTATCGCATCATATTAAGAATATTCTCCAAGGAATCCGAGGCGGCAGCTACCTGATCGAAGAAGGTCTCAAACGGGAGCAGATCGACACGATTGCAAGAGGCTGGAAGATTGTCGATAAAAACCAAGATCGCATTGCGTCGCTCGTCATGGACATGCTGTCGTTTAGCAAGGAACGACAGCCCAAGATGGCGTCTGTCGACCTCCGCGATTTGATCGATGATTGCATCGAGTTGATACAGGTGCCAGCGCAGGAAAACGGCATTCAAATCGATTGGCGACGCCCCGAAGAAGCGTTCCTCGTCATGGCTGAAGCCGAAGGTATCCATCGAGCGATCTTAAACGTACTGAACAACGCCGTCGATGCGCTCAACGAAACAGAGAACGGTCGCATCCATGTGTCGCTCGTTCGAGATGCCCATCAATCGACGATCGAAATCGCTGACAATGGCCCAGGAATCTCTCCCGACGATCTACAGAGAATCTTTTCGTTATTCGAATCGACCAAAGGCAGCCGCGGTACCGGACTGGGACTGCCCGTCAGCCAGAAAATCATGCAAGAACACCATGGCGATATACTCGTCTCAAGCGAACTCGGTAAGGGAGCCTGTTTTCGGCTCACACTCCCAACCCCTGCCGGCGAAATTGCCATCACAGAATCACTTACCGACGGCTAAAAAAAGCGAAAGCGTAAGCGACGAACAAGTACATATTCTTCGCGATGGCGAACCTGTAAAGGACCTCAACATCCAAACCGGCAGCACCTCGACGCGTCTCGTCGCCGACCGCTATGAAATCACCATCCAATCCCCCAGCGACAACCTTTCCATCGACAACAACCAGTTCACATTGAAAAGCGGCCAAACCCTCATCGCGCGCATCACCAAACGCGAGTCTGTTGCCTCCAATGCCTTGTCGTCCAATTCCCGAACCCTCCCTACGAATCCTCTCCTCCCCTCCACGCTGGCGCGTTTTTGCTGAACTCCAAGTCAAGAAGCACGACAAAGACAACAACTCGCTCTTGAGTCGCGCAGAATGGCCTGTGTCCTATGGCGATTTCGACAAGGTTGACACGGATCAAGACGGTAGTATTTCGGTAGCCGAGCATTACGTGTTCATGGCGAAGTAATAGCGATTCGAGAATGGTGACTGGTAACCCATCATGCTATTCGTCGGTGTTAAATATGGTGAATCGGCGACCAAAGGGGGGATCCTGTCGAGCGATCACCGTCGGCACCAGGAGGCTTTCCCACTTTCCCATCAATGAAATACAGGAAGAAACGGTGGGACGAGGCTCCTGCCGAGTCAAACGTTGCAAATCGCATGAGATCCAGACGTGGCTCCGCAGGAGCGTCGCCCGCGTCGCCCTCCCGATTATGGTTCAGTTCCAGTTTGATGCTTACGGGCCTCGTTCGAAAGTTGGAAAAGCCTCCAAAGCCGAAGGGGTCGATTTGAAACAGTCGAACTCGTGCGCGCTGATCAAAGCCACCCAAGTACGAGTACTTTTTCACTGAGTACGCGTACGAATAAACCAAAAAAATCTGGCGGTTGAAAACC
>JANPLJ010000070.1:0-1929 GCA_031426475.1 Pirellulaceae bacterium
TTGCTTGAGACGATCGACTCGATCGATATCGATCGGGTTATGGACTATTTCGAACTGTGCTTTGTCGATCCGATAGAACTTCGATGCGTCGTCGGCCGTACCTTTACTGACCGCAATAAGGCGATCGGCCGAGCGATAGGATCGAGCGAGCGCGATGCGTTTGAGCCAAACGAATCGCCGTTCGGATTTCATCAAATCCTGTGAAGGTGGACTCACAACGGTCGCGACGCGTCCGACGCCAGATCGACGGGCAGCAGGGCCGGCGATGATCGCCATATGAAAAAGGCGATCGTAGATCACCTCGGAGCGTTGCGACCGGATGGTCTGGCTCAGATGTAGGATCTGCATTTTCGTTGTTCGACCTGGCAAGTTGACCCTAGGTTTCGTATGCGAGCTCCAGAAGTCCGTGATGGCGACATCGTTTGGAACTTCTTCCAAGAGCGTGCCTTCGCGATACAAAAGATAGAGATCGGGATCGACGACCGATCGATCGATCCCTCGCAACAGGTTCAGTGTCTGTCGCTCGCTACCGCCGCTTTCCATCGACGAGCTACAGCAGAGCAGTCGAACAGGTTGGCTCACGGCGTGGGTTTCTCTTTTTCTGCCAAGTAAACGGTACGGCCTTCGGCGTGCGACTTGGCGGTAGGGCTGCGCGATTCAAGCCATTCGTCCAGATCTTGGAGCGCGGGTGGATTCGCTTGGACATCGGTCATCAGTCGCATGATCTGCTTGCGACACCAACCGCACCCGGTACCCGCTCCGTAGCAATCGGCGACTTGACTGGCATGTTTCACCGGATGCAGTCGAAGATAATTGATTACCTTGCGAACCGTGACGTGAAAGCAAAAGCAGAGTTCGTCGTCAGCTTTCATACGGGCGCCAATCCGCCGAAGCGTCGTTGACGGTTCGAATATTCTGCGAGAGCCTCTTCAAAATCTGCGTCGCTAAACTCGGGCCATGCTTTGGGAGTCACCCATAGCTCGCTATAGCTGATTTGCCAGAGCAAGAAATTGCTGATTCGCATTTCGCCGCTCGTGCGGATCAAGAGATCCGGATCGGGAATATCCGTCGTGTACAGTCTATCCGCGATCACTTTCTCATCGATTGCATCGACGTCCAGTTTTCCAAGCTTGACATCGTCAGCGATCGATCGCATTGCATCGACCATTTCTTGTCGTGCACCATAATTGATCGCTAGGCACAGTGTGAGATCGCTATTGTTAGCGCTCACTTCTACCGAGCGGTCCATTTCGTCGAGAACATCCGAAGGCAAGCCTTCGCGGCGGCCGATAATTCGAAGTCGAATGTTGTTTTTCATGAGCGTCGGACGCTCTTGGATGAGATACTGCTTCAGCAGACGCATCAAGAAGTCGAGTTCCGATTGTGGCCGCTTCCAGTTTTCGTTCGAAAAACAGTAGAGTGTCAGGTAATCGATTCCAATGCGCCCGCAGGCTTCCAGCATCCGTTGGACAGTATCGGCGCCTTTGCGATGTCCCTCGACTCGCGGCAATCCTTGCGCTTGAGCCCAGCGACCGTTGCCATCCATGATGATGGCAACGTGTTTCGGCAACGACGAGAGCGGTTTCTTCTCGACGGAAGCGGACTCCGCCGATGCAGCCTTCGGTTTAGCTTTGCGAGGAAAGAAGGCCACGATAAGAGTCCTAGTCCAAGAACATCGTTTGCTCGCGATCGGGACCGACCGAAATGACACCTACTTTGACACCGATCAGTTCAGCGATGCGATCCATATAGCGAAGCGCATTGGTGGGCATGTCTTCACGTTTACGAACGCCCGTCACGTCTTTGTTCCAACCCGGAAGTGTTTCATAAATCGGTTTCGCTTGTCGTAGATCTTCGGTCAAACATGGGAACCGATCGACGCGTTCACCACCGATATCATAGGCCACGCAGACCTGGATTTCGTCAAAG
>JANPLJ010000071.1:0-3820 GCA_031426475.1 Pirellulaceae bacterium
AAAAGCGATACAAGGCGGTTGGCAACGCGAGCCAAGGTGTTGACGACGCCAAACTCCAGCGGCTCAAGAACAAATTCGAATTGGTGGATTGGTATCGCGACAAAGACCATCGCCTGTATTATGCCGCCTATTCCGCCGACGGATTGCACTGGACACTCGACACCGAACCTATCCTGCTTGGCTGCGATACTATCACCCTATCACAAGACCCGGTGACCGGCGAATACCTCGCGTTCCATAAACGCCAGGGCGACCCACGCACGGTAGGCATACGCCAAGTGTTTCTCTCGGTCAGCAAAGACATGAAACACTGGTCCGAACCGCAGCCCGTCATGGTTGCAGATGAAATGGACCATCGCGAATCTAAAAAGCTCAAGGGAGGGGCCTATTCCGAGTTCTACAACCTGTCCGCCTTTCCTTACGAGGGACAATGGCTAGGTTTTGCGACACATTTTCGCCGGGTCATTCCGCCGTCGGCTTTGTTTGGCAATGACGAGGTTGATGGACGTAAACGGTCCAGCACCGGCATCATTGATGTGCAACTGGTTCACAGCCGGGATGGCCGCCATTGGCACCGCAGCTCCGACCGAAGCCCCGTGATCCCCTTGGGTCCACATCCCTATGATGCAGGCAGCATCTTTGGGCTTTGCAATTCGCCAGTGATCGTCGGCGATGAAATGTGGATGTATTACACTGCGGTGACCACGCCCCATGGAGGACTGCCGCCGGAAAAGCAGCAGTCCATCGCGCGGGCTTTCTGGCGCATTGACGGTCTGGCATCCTTGCAGGCCAAAACGAAACCGGGCACACTTGAAACCCATACGTTCATTCCTGAAGGCCAGCGAATCTTCGTCAATGCTGATGTCAAAATGGGCCAGCTCATGGTGGAAGTTTTAGATGGCAACGGACAGATCATCCAGGGTTACGACAAAGAATCTAGCCTCATCCAAAATCGCGATTCGGTGAAGCTGGCCATTCGATGGAATGATATAAAATCTCTTCCTGCAAACACGCCCATTCGCTTGAGATTCCATTTAGAAAACGGGAATCTGTTCAGCTATCGAATTGATTGAAAAGGCTTCAGTTAGACAGCGCTACTTTGAACGCGCCGATTTGACACAACGTCGTTGGAGTACAGCCTTTAGGCGCTGAGCATGTCAAGAACATCACAAGCGGCTAAAGCCTGGACTCCAGCGCAAAGTGGCGCTGTCCAATTAGGTATGTCCCCTTCTCGCCGCCATATTCTCAAGATCTCTTTTTGATCGCCTTCTGAGTTAACACAGAGATTGTGATTCGACAAAAAGTAGGTAAGGTGGACGTTGAACCGAACGCTGCGACGTGAATCGAGAAGCAAAGTCGTTTTCGAACTGCATTCGAATGGATCGGACTTTTCGGAGATGTTACCGAGCACGCGCAAGTCGAATATCACTTTTAATTGGACGAATCGATGTCGATAAGATTTAACTATCTCCGAGTTTTCGTATGGGTATTAGTTGCTCTCGCGATGCTATGTGGGACATCGAATGCCGAAGTTCCGGTGCGTGAGTTGAAAGGTATTGTGCGTGCTGGCCAGATTTTTCTGACTTGGAAGGAAGCCAGGACATCGGACGGGACAACGTTCAATGTGTATCTTTCGGAGCGTCCGATCACAGACGTTGAGAAAGCTGAGCGTATTGCTCATCACATCGAGTCACACAGCGCTCGAGATTGGTGGGAAGACGATGCCTCGTTCAAAAAAGCGGCATCGGTTGCTAAGCCGGTGGGCTGGCGAATTGAAAGCCAAGCGGAAAGACTTGATCCCGATGGCGGACTCTTCGTCCACACGGTGCGAAAAAAATCCGATGGTAAGACATTGTACTTTGCCGTAACTCACTCAGATGCAAAAGGCGATGAAGATACTTCAATCGAATTGGGAGACAACTCACTTTCGAAAGCGATCGTGGCCGAATCAAGCCCAATCCAACCGATCTGGCAACACGGGACGCAGCCGATTGCTTCCGGTGCTGGTAAAGGAAAAGGGCTATCGTTGTCACTACATGGAAAAGGTGGCATTGTCGCTGACAGCGAATATCTTTTCTTTGGCGACGAAACGATGGGCTGGCGCGAAGGACTACCTTTTAAGTTTAGCGCGCGTATCGAAGGAGATACAGTTGTCCTCCGTCCAACCGACCGGGTCTGGATCAATCGACCTCACAAGGAAGCAAATGACGGTGGCACGAACGCGATATGGACTTTTTGGTACGGATACAACTCGAACGTTTACGATCGCCGACTGATGGCTAATGGATCGCCTACGAACTATACGGAACGACGGTTGCTATGGATGATCGGATGGGTCAGCCGATACTTTCAGCCAGACGCGAATCGATTCTATTGTTCAGGTAGCTCGATGGGAGGCTGCGGTACCATTTCTTTTGGATTGCGCCATCCAGAACTTTTTGCAGCATGTCATGCTCGCGTACCGATTGTGAGTTACACCTACCTTGGCAAAGCAAGTGCAACTCGCTTGGAACCTTCTTGCTGGACTGGACCGATTACGACGGATGTAATAACGAACGAGGGAATTTCATTGCTGGAGAGGATGAATGGGACAAGCTTCGTAAAGAAAGACGGAGAGGATTTGCCGTATCTTTTTCTCGTCAATGGTCGCCGAGACGGTTCGATACCTTGGGAGAATAATCCGCCATTCTATCAAGCGTTACGAGATGCTCGTCGAGGATTTGCCGCTTATTGGGATAATCAAGACCATGCTTCTAGCGGCAAGAATGCACCTGAAGACGTTCAGGCATGGATGCAACGATTTTCGACTTTCAGACGCGACCAAAGCTATATCGCCTTCAGCAATACGTCGACCGACCGTGATCCCGGGAATGGATCGCCAGAAAACGGTGATCTCGTTGGATGGATAAACCGAGGTATGGATTGGAAAGACATCGAAGATACGCCCAGAAGATACTCGATTACCATCACCGCAAATTATCCGGGTATAGAATATCCTGTACAAACGACGCTGACTCTTCGGCGCGTGCAACAATTCACGACAACTCCCGCTGAAAAGCTTCGCGTTATCATTGATAATGGCGAGCTGACCAGCATCACGACGAACGATTCAGGAAGAATCACGATTCCCCAAGTTGTCATCCCCGACACCACGGGTGTTCGCGTGACCATCGAGCGCGAATAATGCCTCATAATATCGAAGTGCAGGAAGCTCAACTCAACTGTAGTAGCCAGTATTTGAACTGACAGAAATTGCCTCGATTGCGCGCCGGTTTCTACGACGCAGTCAAGCATTTGTTGCTCGACGATTTCGACAAGAGGCATCATGTGATGCATGTCATGATGGCACACTAGTCTCGAGTGGGATTGCGAATTTGTTTGCAGGTTTTTGAGAAACACTCTTGAGGTTCCGAGAGGTCGGAGTTGTAGACGGCATAGTGTGGGTTAACGAACGAATTGTCATCCGATTCGATTCAAAGTCCATAACGCCGAAATCCCTCCGATTTGGGTGACCGGTGCGGGTTAGCACGTTGGTCGGCGATTGTAAAATAGGGGCGATTTTCAATAGGTGCATGCAAAAGTGTGAGTTCGGGTGCAAATAGGAGAGATCTTGCGATATCATGGGTATCGACGGAAAAGCACTTTACCACTCTAGGATAGGGGCCAAGAGTTTGGAACAATCGAGCAAAGCGCTTCGCGGTATCGCAGCCCCTTGGTTCGTGCGCTGAATTCTAGCGTCGACGATTCATGATTGGAACGTGCTCCTGAACACAACCTAGCTAGGCAATGGTCCGAAATGAAAATCTGCTGCACCTTTCTC
>JANPLJ010000072.1:0-1226 GCA_031426475.1 Pirellulaceae bacterium
CGATCAAGAAAGTCTCTTCGCACCACGCTTGTTCTCGCATGCGACGGCAGGCTTCGTAACCGTTCAACTTGGGCATGCCGATATCTAACAAGACTACATCGGGCCTAAAGTCTACAGCCAATTCCAAGGCTTGCAATCCATCGTTGGCGGTTCGTACTACGTTCCCTAAAAACTTCAGCATCATCGCCAACGTGCTCGCAGCGTCTTTGTTATCGTCTGCTACCAAGACACGACGTTTACTCGACGGCGTGGCGCTCGGAACATCGTTGGTTGATGATGGAGCCTCCACTACCAACATATCGACTCACACTTCGGATTTGCCTGTTTTCTACACAAATCAACCCACAGATTCTGCGGAAGAGCCAAGATTTCTTCTCGACTTGTTATACTCTCTCCCCTTCAATCGCAATAACTAACTTTCCAAGGAAACCAAAGCATGAAGAATTTTTACCCTAGCATCGCCATTCTTGTTGTCCTCATCGGTTTGTTCGTCGTTTCATCCTCGAATAGCTCGCCAGCTGTCCAGCCCCAGTCCGTTTCCGCAAAGATGCAGCCTGTCGAAAGCGATATGCATGAGTTCATGGAGTACGTCTTTCAGCCGACATACAAGCGGTTACAAAAGTCGATCTCCGTGGAAACAACAGACAAAGCTGTCTGGAAAGGAATCAAGGCAGACGCGCTGATTTTAGCAGAGGCTGGAAATCTGTTACTTCTTCGCGTTCCAAAAGACGGCAAGATCGACTGGGACGATCTGAGCGTTGCCACGCGTGAAGAAGGAGGCAAACTCTATCAAGCAGCAAAGGCGAAGGACTTCAAGCTATCGCGCAAGCATTACGAGTTGATGGTTACAAAATGCAATGCTTGTCACGACAAGTTTGCCGAAGGCAAACATCAGCTAACGCCGTAGTCATTGACACAATCTAAGCGAACCGCCTTCGTTGCGAAAAAAACGAGCCTTAGCAGCTCTACCTGCCGTCTTTCGGGATCTCGTAGGTTTCCAGTTTTCGATAGAGGGTTGCCCGCGAAATCCCCAACATATTCGAAGCCTCTGGAATGCTGCCGTTGGAGCGTTTGAGGGCTTCGCGAATCAACCGCCGTTCCCAGTCTTCGATTTTTAGGGTATCGAGCAAATCCGCATTCATCTCGTGCAACGCTAAGTCTGAAAGCTTTACTTCGTCGCCGATCGCCAAGACAGTTGCGCTATCGATTACATTTCGGAGCTGGCG
>JANPLJ010000073.1:0-2824 GCA_031426475.1 Pirellulaceae bacterium
TGGTTTTTCAAAGGGATTTCCACGTTCTGGCGAACGTAGCTACCTCCAATTCGATTTTTAGAAACAAAGCCTCGCTTTGAAAAAGCGCTAAGTTGATGTCAGAATCGCAGAAAGTTCATCCGTGCCAGTTCCGCAAGATTCACCGTTCCAAGTTTTTCACCTGACCGAGTCCGACGTCGAGCAGACGTTGGCTGCTACGATCAAACGACTTTTGAACTGCAAGAGTTGGGGGGAGGCGAGGAAAATCGTCTCGCAGCGGCGAGTGCAGATCAATGGCAATCTTTGCCTAGACCCGGCGCGACGATTGACCGAACGCGACGTCATCAAGGTTTGGCAGAGCCCGCGGCCCAAGCCAGTCGATGAAGCCGCCGTGCGCTTTGTTCACGTCGATGACGACTTGGTGATCGTCGAGAAGCCGGCAGGGGTTACTTCCGTTCGCCACTTTGAAGAAAAGCGAATGAAACACAAACGTAAACAGCTTCAGCCGACTCTGGAAGAGTTGGTGCCGATGGCGCTGGCTAAGTATTTAAGAGCTCGAAGAATGAGCGGTCTCGCCGCTCAGGAATCGACAAACACCCCTGAATCGCCGAGCAAATCAATAAAGCGAACGAAGCATTCTCCGAAGTATATCGAAGCGATGGAACGATTGGCTGCCAAGCTGACGATCATCGCTGTACATCGACTCGACCGCGATACCAGCGGTCTTATGATCTTTGCAAGAAACCGTCAAGCAGCGATTCGGTTGGGCGAACTGTTTCGACGGCACGCTATCGACCGACGTTATACGGCGGTTGTACACGGTGCTCCTGTTGCCCAGACTTTCGATAACTATTTGGTGCGAGATCGAGGTGATGGCCATCGAGGTATCGCGATGGATCCGATTCCTTCTGATGCACAGCGCGCGATCACCCATGTACGCCCCATCGAACAGGTCGGTCCCTACACAATTATCGAATGTAAATTGGAGACGGGGCGAACGCATCAGATCCGTATCCATTTAGCAGAAGCCGGTCATCCGCTATGCGGTGAAAACATCTACCATCGCTCACGCGATGGCCGCGTCCATGCCGACATTAGTGGTGCCCCTCGTCAAGCCTTGCATTCGACAGCCCTTCGCTTCGTCCATCCAGTCTCTGGAAAAATCCTCAAGTTCACCATGCCTTGGCCCGATGATCTCCAACGCTGGCTGGAGAAAGTAAAGAAGACGTAGCTACATTTTATTGTCGCGTGGGCCCGCGACTCCGTTCGCGGGAACAGTCAGCGAACGGAGTCGCTGACCCACAGGTAGCAGTTCCTCCGGTGATCATTTGTCCAATCGCTCGCGGGTCGCGGTCCAGGCTGCTTTCTCACTCGCGATTCGCGCTTCGAGCTTGTGCGTCAATGGCCAGTGCGGATCTTCTCGATGCGCGCTTGCGAAAATCTGCTTGACTTTCTCGATGGATTCCGGATGCTGATCGGCAACGTTGAAGGCTTCTGCACGGTCCGTCGACAAATTATAGAGCTCGATCGGCTTATCGATTCCGTTTTGAACGGCTTTCCAATCGCCAAATCGCGCCGCTCGAATCGGTTTTCCCTCGTGCAGCTCCCAGTAGAAATAGTCTCTATCCGGAACATCCCCTCCGTGAAGATAGCTAACCAACGACACGCCGTCGGTTTCGTATCCAAGGGGGACGTTGGTGTCAGATAGTTCGACGAACGTCGGCATCAGGTCCCAAAACGCCCAAGGTTGTTCGTCGACTCGGCCAGCGGGAACATGGCTCGGCCACCAAGCGATCGCTGCTTGACGGAGCGCCCCTTCGTAGAGTTCTCGCTTGTAGCCGCGAAGTCCGTTGCTGTTCTGTTTGAACATTGCACCCATGTCGGATTTGGGATCGAACGACGATCCATTGTCTCCGCTGAAGACGATCAACGTGTTGCTATCAATCTTTAACTCTCCAAGTAAGTCGATCAAGGCTCCTACGTCGGAATCGAGCCGCGTGACTTGTGCTGCGTAAGATTTTTGTTGTGTTGTCCAAGGTTTGTCAGCGTAGATGCCAAGGTCATCAATTTCATGGCGGCCATGTGGCAAGGTCACGGCATAGTACATGAAAAAGGGTTTGTCAGCGTTCTTCCTCACCCACGCAAGCATATCGTTCTGAATCAACGCTTGGGCATACGTTTTACCGATCGACTTGCCATTGTTACCATCCAACGGAAACGATTGATCACCGTTGTACAGATAGCGTGGAAAGTAGGAATGCGAATGACGTTGGCAGTTGTATCCGTAAAAATGATCCATGCCTTGCTTCAATGGGTTGCCGCTGGTGTCGAAGGAACCCATGCCCCATTTTCCAAACGTCGCGGTTGCATAGCCTGCCTGTTTAGCGACTTCTGCGATCGTGACCGTTTCTTTCGGTAACGGCAATTGTCCCTCCGGTGGCAGTTCATAGTTGCCTCGTACAGGACAATGACCGCTGTGCAAGCCGGTCATGAACGACGAGCGACTCGGCGCACAAACGGTGGTCCCGCAATACGCTTGCATGAAACGAGTTCCCTCGGCTGCCATCCGGTCTAACCTGGGCGTTTGGATCAGTGTTTGTCCGTAACAACCAAGATCTCCCTGCGCAACATCGTCGCTCAAAAGAAAGATGAAGTTCGGCGGCCGATTGTCGTCGGCGATCGCTAGGTTTCCGACGAGTAACAGAAGCGCGGTGAGACTTGTAAATCGGTTTATCATGGGTCACTTAAGGAAAGGAGGCTTCTTGGAGTGCGCTATAGTAGACCATACATCAAAATTGTATGTTTGTATGAATCGAGCGACGAAACCGCGGGCACAGCCCAGGCG